>NZ_JBVHVT010000006.1:0-51338 GCF_055564695.1 Streptomyces sp. NPDC029014 | reverse complement strand
GCACATCCCGCACAAACAACAACACCCCACCACCCAACCTCCCCCCCCCTCCCCCCCCCCCCCCCCCCCGCCCCTTTGCCGTGCGTGCCCGCGGTCCCGTCGCCGACCTTGACATCCCGCGTAGAACTGACGGACAGTCAGATTCACATCGACGATGTGACGCCGGGAGGCCTGCGCCGTGCACCTCGCCCCGACCGAAGGCCAGTTGCGGCTCCGCGCCGAACTGCGCGCGTACTTCCGTGCCCTCATACCGGACGGCACCCCCGCGGACCCGGCCGCCCAACGCGCCCTGCTGCGCCGCATCGGGGCCGACGGCCTGCTCGGCCTCGGCTGGCCCGTCGAGTACGGCGGCCAGGGGCGCGGCGCCGACGAGCAGTTCGTTTTCTTCGACGAGGCCTACCGGGCCGGCGCCCCCGTCTCGATGGTCACCCTCAACACGGTGGGCCCGACCCTGATGAAGTACGGGACCCCACAGCAGAAGGACCACCTCCTGCCCGGGATCCTGCGCGGCGAGACCGTCTTCGCCATCGGCTACTCCGAACCCGAGGCCGGCACGGACCTGGCCTCCCTGCGCACCCGCGCCGTACGCGACGGAGCCGACTGGATCATCGACGGCCAGAAGGTCTTCACCTCCAACGCCCAGAACGCCGACTGGATCTGGCTGGCCTGCCGCACCGACCCCGCGGCCCCCAAGCACAAGGGCATCTCGATCATCCTCGTGCCGACCGACGCGCCCGGCTTCTCGTGGACCCCGATCGAGACGGTGGGGGGCCTGACCACCACCTCCACGTACTACGACGCGGTCCGCGTGCCCGCGGGCAACCTCGTCGGCCCCGAGCACGGCGGCTGGAGCCTGATCACCAACCAGCTCAACCACGAGCGGGTGGCCCTGGCCGCCATCGGCATGCAGGCCGAAAACTTCCACGACGCCGCGCTCCGACACGCCCGCACCCCCGATCCGGTGACCGGCGAACGCCCCGCGGACCGGCCCTGGGTGCAGTCCCGGCTCGCCGAGGCCCACGCCCGGCTGGCCGCCGTCCGCCTCCTCAACTGGCGCCTCGTCCAGGACGTGGGCGCCGGCACCCTGGCCCCCGGTGACGCCAGCGGCGTGAAGTTCTTCGGCACCGAGAACGCCGTCGAGGTGTACCGGGCGTGCCAGGAGGTGGTGGGCGAGCAGGCCCTCGTACGGGGAGACGGCCCGGGCGCCTTCGCGGACGGCGAGCTGGAGCGGATGAACCGGGCCGCCCAGATCAACACCTTCGGCGGCGGGGTCAGCGAGGTCCAGCGGGAGATCGTCGCCATGATGCGGCTCGGCATGAAGGGGAGGAAGCGATGACCGCCACGGCGCCCGGGGAGACGCAGGACGCGGCAGCCCGGCGGTTCCTCGCGCAGCTCCTGGCCTACGAGGGCCGGCCCGCCGCCACCACCGGGCAGGGCAAGGACCCCGTCAACGAGGCCATGATCCGGCACTGGTGCGAGGCGATGGGCGACACCAACCCCGCCTACACGGGCCCGGGCGCCATCGCCCCGCCCACCATGCTCCAGGCGTGGACGATGGGCGGACTGTCGGGGCACACCGCCCGCTCCGGCGCCTACGACGAACTCCTCGCCCTCCTCGACGGCGCCGGCTGCACCTCCGTCGTCGCCACCGACTGCGAACAGGAGTACCTGCGCCCGCTGCGCCCCGGCGACACCGTCACCTTCGACGCCGTCATCGAGTCCGTGTCGCCGCGCAAGACGACCAGGCTGGGCTCCGGCCACTTCGTGACCACCCGCATGGACCTCCGCGTCGGCGACGAACCCGTCGGCACCCACCGCTTCCGGATCCTCAAGTACGCCCCCGCCGCCCGGCCGCCCCGCCCGGCCGGTCCCCCGCAGGCCGCCGCACCGCCCGCGCGGCCGGAACGGCCCCGTCGTCCCCGCCCCGTGATCAACCGCGACAACCAGGGCTTCTGGGACGGCGTCCGGGAGCACAAGCTGCTGATCCAGCGGTGCACGTCCTGCGCGACCCTCCGCTTCCCCTGGCTGCCCGGCTGCAACGCCTGCGCGGGCCTGGACTGGGACACCGTCGAGGCCTGCGGTGAGGCCACGGTCTTCAGCCACGTCGTGATGCACCACCCGCCGTTCCCGGCCTTCGACCCGCCGTACGCGGTCGCGCTCGTCGAACTCGCCGAGGGAGTCCGCATGATCACCAACATCACCGGCGTCCGGTACGACGCGGTGCGCATCGGGATGCCCGTCCGGCTGGAGTTCCTGCGGGTGGACGAGGACCTGGAGCTGCCCGTGTTCCGCGGCGGGGCGGAGGCCTGATGGACTTCCACCCCACCGAGGAGCAGGCCGCCGCGGTCGCGCTCGCCGCCCGCATCTTCCGCGACCTCGCCACCCACGAACGCCTCGCCGTGGCAGGCACCGGAACCGACGCCGAACTCTGGAAGGCCCTCACCGGGTCCGGGCTGATCGGCGCGGTGGAGGACACCGGCCTGCTGGGGCTGGTGCTGTTGCTGGAGGAGCAGGGCCGCACCACCGCACAGGTCCCGTACGCCGCCACCTGCGCCTACGGGGTCCTCCCCGTCGCCGCGCACGGCAGCGCCGAGCAGCGCGCCCGGCTGCTGCCCGCCCTGGGGACGGGCGAGGCGGTGGCCACCGGAGCGTTCCCGGCCCGCGGACGCTTCACCGCCTCGGCGAACGGCCGGCTGACCGGCACCGCTCCCGCCGTTCCGTGGCTGCGCGGCGCCACCCACGTCCTGGTCCCGGATGCCGAACGGGCCCTGTGGCTCGTCCGGACGGACGCGCCCGGTGTGGAGACCGCACCCGTGGAGACCACCGCCCCCTGGGCCGCCGGCCGGCTGGTGCTGGCCGGGGCCGAGGCCGAACCGCTGGGCCCGGCCGCCGCTCCGGGCGGGCAGTCCTACAAGGCCGTCCTCGCCGCCGCCCGCACCGCCTTCGCGGGGCTCCAGGCGGGCGTCTGCGCGGGCGCCGTGGCCCGCGCGGCCGAGTACACCTCCACCCGCGAGCAGTTCGGCCGACCGCTCTCCACGAACCAGGGCGTGATGCTGCGCGCGGCCGACGCGCACATGGACACCGAGGCGATCCGGGTCACCGCCTACGAGGCGGCCTGGCGCATCGACCAGGGGCTCCCGGCGCACGAGCACGCCCTGACGGCCGCCTGGTGGGCCTCGGAGGCGGGCAAGCGGGTCGTCCACGCGGCCCAGCACCTGCACGGCGGGACGGGCGCCGACCTGGACCATCCCGTCCACCGGCACTTCCTGTGGGGGCGCCAGCTCGACGCCCATCTCGGCTGCGGCAGCGAGCTGCTGGCCGAGCTCGGCGCCCTCCTGTCCCGGCCGCACACGGCATCCGAGGGGGAGCACGCATGAACGTGGGCGACACACTGCCGCCGCTGGAGATCCCGATCACCCGCACGCTCATCGTCGCGGGCGCGATCGCCTCCCGGGACTACCAGGACGTGCACCACGACGCCGAGCTCGCGCGCGAGAAGGGCTCCCCGGACATCTTCATGAACATCCTGACCACGAACGGCCTGGTCGGCCGGTACATCACCGACCACCTGGGCCCCCGGACCGTCCTGCGCAAGGTGGCCATCCGGCTGGGCGCCCCGAACCACCCGGGCGACACGATGACCCTCACCGGCACCGTCACGGCCCTGCACGGGGACACCGCCGAGATCCGCGTGGTCGGCGCCAACGGCATCGGCCACCACGTCACCGGTTCCGTCACCGTGACCCTGCCCGCGCCGGGAGCCACGGCATGCGCCCCGGGAGCCACGGCATGAGCGTGCGCAGCAGGGACGGGCTCGGCGGTCGGGCCGCCATCGCCGGCATCGGCGCGACCGAGTTCTCCAAGGACTCCGGCCGCAGCGAGCTCAGGCTCGCCGTCGAAGCCGTGCACGCCGCCCTCGACGACGCCGGGCTCACCCCCGCCGATGTCGACGGCATGGTCACCTTCACCATGGACACCAGCCCCGAGATCACGGTCGCCCAGGCCGCCGGGATCGGGGACCTCTCCTTCTTCTCCCGCATCCACTACGGCGGCGGCGCAGCCTGCGCCACCGTCCAGCAGGCTGCCCTCGCCGTCGCCACCGGCGTCGCGGAGGTCGTCGTCTGCTACCGCGCCTTCAACGAGCGCTCCGGCCGCCGCTTCGGCTCCGGCGTGCAGCATCGCGAAGCTTCGGCGGAGGGCGCCGCCCTGGGCTGGTCGTTGCCCTGGGGGCTGCTCACCCCGGCCTCCTGGGTGGCCATGGCCGCCCAGCGCTACCTGCACGCCCACCGCCTCACCCCCGAGGCGTTCGGTCACGTCGCCGTCACCAGCCGCCGGTACGCCGCGAACAACCCCGCCGCCTGGTTCCACGGCCGGCCCATCACCCTCGCCGAGCACGCCGCCTCGCGCTGGATCGTCGAACCGCTGCGGCTGCTGGACTGCTGCCAGGAGACGGACGGCGGACAGGCGATCGTCGTCACCAGTACCCGGCGGGCCCGCGACCTGCGTCACCCGCCCGCCGTGATCTCCGCGGCGGCGCAGGGGGCGGGCCGCCGACAGGAGGGCATGACCTCCTTCTACCGCGACGACCTCACCGGCCTGCCCGAGATGGACGTGGTCGCCCGGCAGCTGTGGCGGACCAGCGGACTGCGCCCCTCGGACATCGACGTCGGCATCCTCTACGACCACTTCACGCCGTTCGTGCTAATGCAGCTGGAGGAGTTCGGCTTCTGCAAGCCCGGCGAGGCCGCCGACTTCGTGGCCGCGGACGCGCTGCCCCTCAACACCCACGGCGGCCAGCTCGGGGAGGCGTACCTCCACGGTATGAACGGCATTGCCGAAGCCGTGCGCCAGCTGCGCGGCACCTCCGTCAACCAGGTCCGCGGAGCCGCACACGCCCTGGTCACGGCCGGGACCGGGGTGCCGACCTCCGGGCTCATCCTCGGGGCGGACGGCTGAGGCCCCGTGCCCCGGCGCCCGCACGCCGCCACCGCCCCCTCCACCTTCAGGAGGTGGGGCGCACCCCACCCCTACAACCTGAGGCGGACCCGGCTTCGGCACTTGCGGCCGATCCCCGCACGTCCCCGCGCTTCTAGCGTGGAGCCATGACCACGCCCGTGTGCACGCTCGCCTCGCAGCCGACGCCGTACCCGTCGTTCTCGGCGTACGTCCGGACCCGGGGCGCGGGCCTGCTGCGCACCGCGCGCTCGCTGACGCCCAACCCGTGCGACGCAGAGGACCTGCTCCAGACGGCACTGGCCAAGACCTACGCCGCCTGGGACCGCATCGAGGACCACCGGGCCCTGGACGGCTACGTCCGGCGCGCCCTGGTCAACACCCGCACCTCCCAGTGGCGCAAGCGCAAGGTCGACGAGTTCGCCTGCGACGAGCTCCCGGAGACCGAGGTGCCGTCGGGCACCGACCCCGCCGAGGCACAGGCCCTGCGCGACGCGATGTGGCGCGCCGTGACCCGGCTGCCCGACCGGCAGCGCGCCATGGTCGTCCTGCGCTACTACGAGGACCTGACCGAGGCCCAGACCGCCGAGCTGATGGGGGTCTCCATCGGCACGGTCAAGAGCGCCGTCTCCCGCGCGTTGGTCAAGCTCCGCGAGGACCCGGAGCTGAGCCCGGTCCGCTGACCCGGGCCCCTCCCGTCCTGCTCGACCAGGGCTGTTTCACGTGAAACCCCGGCCGTTGTTCCATGTGAAACACGGGCCGTCGTTTCACGTGAAACACCGTCCGCCCGCGCAGCTGCGTGTGCGCCGTGCACCGTCCGCGCCACCCCGGCCTGTGCGTGGCGCCACTCCGGGCCCCCCGACAGCGATTGCGCGCCGTGTTTGTACCTCCGGGTAGTGACATGCCGACCGGTACGTGCGCAGAATCGGCAGCATTCCAAGCCGCCGCAGCGCCGCAGCGCCCACGGGAGGACGCTTTGCTGAGCACGATGCAGGACGTACCGCTCCTCGTCAGCCGGATACTCCGTCACGGGATGACGATCCACGGGAAATCCCAGGTCACCACCTGGACCGGGGAGGCGGAGCCGGACCGGCGCAGCTTCGCCGAGATCGGAGCCCGGGCCGGGCGTCTGGCCCATGCCCTGCGCGACGAGCTCGGCGTCCAGCAGGACGACCGTGTGGCCACCCTGATGTGGAACAACGCGGAGCACGTCGAGGCGTACTTCGCGATCCCCTCGATGGGCGCCGTCCTGCACACCCTCAACCTCCGGCTGCCCCACGAGCAGCTCGTCTTCATCGCCAACCACGCCGCCGACCGCGTCGTGCTGGTCAACGGGACGCTGCTGCCGCTGCTCGCCCCGCTGCTGCCGCACCTGCCCACGGTCGAGCACGTGGTCGTCGCCGGCATCGGCGACCGCTCCGCGCTCGACGGGCTCGGCGTCCGCGTCCACGAGTACGAGGAGCTCCTCGCGGGCCGCCCGGACCACTACGACTGGCCGGAGCTGGACGAGCGCCAGGCCGCCGCCATGTGCTACACCTCGGGCACCACCGGCGACCCGAAGGGCGTCGTCTACTCGCACCGCTCCGTCTACCTGCACTCGATGCAGGTCAACATGGCCGAGTCGATGGGGCTGAACGACAAGGACACCAGCCTCATCGTCGTCCCGCAGTTCCACGTGAACGCCTGGGGCCTGCCCCACGCCACCTTCATGACCGGCATCAACATGCTGATGCCGGACCGGTTCCTGCAGCCGGCCCCGCTCGCCGAGATGATCGAGCGGGAGCGGCCCACGCACGCCGCGGCGGTCCCCACCATCTGGCAGGGGCTGCTCGCCGAGGTCACTGCGAACCCGCGCGACCTGAGCTCCATGCGGCAGGTCACCATCGGCGGCGCGGCCTGCCCGCCCGCCCTGATGGAGGCGTACGACAGGCTCGGCGTCCGCCTCTGCCACGCCTGGGGCATGACCGAGACCTCGCCGCTGGGCACCATGGCGCACCCGCCGGCCGGCCTGAGCGCCGACGAGGAGTGGCCGTACCGGATCACCCAGGGCCGCTTCCCGGCGGGCGTCGAGCCCCGCCTGGTCGGCCCCGGCGGCGACGTCCTGCCCTGGGACGGGAAGTCGGCGGGCGAGCTGGAGGTGCGCGGTCCCTGGATCGCCGGCGCCTACTACGGCGGCGGTCTCGGCGAACCGCTGCGCCCCGAGGACAAGTTCAGCTCCGACGGCTGGCTCAAGACCGGCGACGTCGGCGTGATCAGCCCGGACGGCTTCCTCACGCTCACCGACCGGGCCAAGGACGTGATCAAGTCCGGCGGCGAGTGGATCTCCAGCGTGGAGCTGGAGAACGCGCTGATGGCGCACCCCGATGTCGCCGAGGCTGCGGTCGTCGCCGTCCCGGACGAGAAGTGGGGCGAGCGCCCCCTGGCCACCGTCGTCCTCAAGGCGGGCGGGAGCGTGGACCACACGGCGCTGCGGGCCTTCCTCGGCCAGTCCATCGCCAAGTGGCAGCTGCCCGAGCGCTGGACGTTCATCGAGGCGGTCCCCAAGACCAGCGTCGGCAAGTTCGACAAGAAGGTGATCCGCCGGCAGTACGCCGACGGCGAGCTCGATGTGACCGTGCTCGACTGAGCCGCCGTCAGCCGCGCGTGAGCCAGGGCCGCAGCAGCCTGCTGACGGCGGGCATGGCCACGTAGGTCATCAAAGTGCTGAAGACGGCGGCGAAGACCGCCGTCCGCAGCACGAAGTGCACGTCCACCAGATACGGCCCGAGCACCGCGTTGCCCACCAGCGAGATCGGGAAGATGGCCAGCCCCGAGCTGATCGCCATCTTCCACCGAGGCGGCGCGGGCTGGGCCGTACCCGGCTTGGCGAACCACGTCTCCATGCCGTGCAGCTCGCGCCGGGCTATCTCGGTGTGGTGGTGGCCCTCGCAGTTCGCGAAGAAGGCGGCCCGCTCCGGGGAGTCCTGCCACCGCTGCAACGCGACCTGGTCGCGGAAGCGGTGCACGAGGAACCAGGGCCCGCCCGCCCGCGCCGGGCGGAACAGCCCGTAGCCGAGGTGGTCCGGGAAGGACGTGGCGGCCTCCAGGATCCCGCGCGCCCAGTTCTCGAACGCCTCCTCGTACCCCGGCTCGACCTGACGGGCGATGAGCAGGCTCACCTCCCCGTTGTCGGCGGGGACGGCGTGTTCGGACGTGTGGGTGATGGCCATCAGGCCAGGATGGCTAGTTGGTGCCGATCTTGGCGAGGAGGTCCACGATGCGACCCTGGACGTCCGCGGTGGTGGCCCGCTCGGCGAGGAAGAGCACGCTCTCCCCGGAGGCGAGCCGCGGCAGCGCGGCCTCGTCGATGCCGGTGGCCGTGTAGACCACCAGCGGGGTCCGGTTCAGCTGGCCGTTGGCGCGCAGCCAGTCGACGATGCCGGCCCGCCGGCGGCGTACCTGCATGAGGTCCATGACCACCAGGTTGGGCCGCATCCGGGACGCCAGCTCCGCCGCGTCGGTGTCCGCGCCCGCCCGGGCGACCTGGAGCCCGCGCCGTTCGAGCGCGGCCGTGAGCGCCGTCGCGATCCCGTCGCGCTCCTCGATCAGCAGGACCCGCGACGGATGCTGCTCGCTGTCGCGCGGCGCGAGCGCCTTCAGGAGCACGGCCGGGTCCGCGCCGTACGCCGCCTCGCGCGAGGCGTGGCCGAGCCCGGCGGTGACCAGTACGGGCACCTCCGCGGCGACCGCGGCCGCGCGCAGCGACTGCAGGGCGGTCCGGGTGATCGGGCCGGTCAGCGGGTCCACGAACAGGGCCGCGGGGAACGCGGCGATCTGCGCGTCGACTTCCTCGCGGGAGTGCACGACCACCGGGCGGTAGCCGTTGTCGCTGAGCGCCTGCTGCGTCTGCACATCGGGCGCCGGCCACACCAGGAGCCGGCGCGGATTGTCCAGCGGCTCCGGCGGCAGCTCGTCGTCGACCGGCGGTGGAACGGGCCGGCTGACCACCTCGACGGCCCCGCCGGGCCCGTCGAGCGGCTCCGGCCCCTCGGCCGCGCCCGCTTCGGGGGCGCCTATCACGAACGCACGGCCCTGCGGGGCGGGCTCGGCGAGCCGGCGGCGCCGACCGGACCCATTGGTGGCGGCGCCGTTACCGGACGCTGCGGTCGGGTCGACCGAGATGCCCTGGCCGAGGGTGCCGAGGGCGCGGACGCTGATCGGCTGTCCCGGCTCGGCCGCGCCGTCCTGCGGCTGCCGCGCTCCGGGCACGGCGCCACGGCCGGCCGTGGCGGCCTCGTCGTCCTCGGGGGCGGTCCGGGCCGCCGGAACCGGCCAGGCGGGAGTGGGCGGCAGCGCACGGCGCCGCCCGGTCGGCGGTACGGACTCCCCGTCGCCCGCGGCCGCCGGCGCGGCGGAAGCCGTGGACTCTGCGCCGGGCGTACCCAGCGTGCGCCGGGCACGCCGCCCGACCGGGGCCTCGCCCTCGGCGGAGCCACCGGGAGCTGACCCCGGAACCGGGACTGCGACCGGGACCGGAGCGGAGGCGGGAGCCGGGGCACCGGCCGGCGCCGATCCGGTCGGGCCGGGCGCGGCCGGGAACGGTCCGACGGCGGCCCCGGGCGGAACGGGAGCGGCGGCCGGGACGGCGGCCGAAGCCGGCACGGGGACCGGACCCGGCGTCGGGCCGGCGGGCAGCGCGAAGCCGCCCTCCGGGGCGATCGGCCGGGCGGGAGCCGGTCCGCCGGCGGGTGCGGCCGGAGCGAGCCCGGTCGCGGGCACCGGCCCGCCGGGCCGCGCGGGACCGGCCTGGCCCAGTGCACGCCGCCGACCGGCGGGGTGCTCGCTCACCGGAACCGGCGGCACGGAGGGCACGGGCGGCAGTGCGGGCATGGCGGTGCCCTGCGGGGGCACGGGCCTGCCGGTACCACCCTCGGCGCCGGAACCCGAGCCCGGGCCGTCGCCGTCGCCGTCGCGGCCGCGCCGGCGGCCGGTGCCGAGGCCGGCCGGGTTCACCGGGGACTGGGCGAGCGCAGGGGCCGCCGCGTCCGCGGGTGTCTCGCCGGCCCGCCGCCGCCCGGACGGCAGTGCCAGTGCGCCCCCGGCCGCAGCGGAGTCGGGCGCGCCCGCCTCGTCGGCGGAGTCCTCCAAGAAGGCGTCCACACCACGCCGGCCGCGCCGCCCGGTGCCCTTGGGGGCCGCGCCCCCGGATCCGGCGGCCGGCGCCGAGGCCCCGCCGCCCTGTGCATCCGGCTCGCCCTTCGCGTCAGCCGCGGCCTCCGGCTCGGGTTCCGGTTCGGGTTCCGGTTCCGGATCGGGCAGGGTCACCGTGCCGGCGCCCGAGCCCAGCGGGAGTTCCAGCACGTACGCGCCGCCGGGTGCGCCGGGCACCTCCACCGTCTGCAGCATGCCCCCGTGCGCGGTCACGATGCCGCGCACGATCGGCTCGTGCACCGGGTCTCCGCCCTGGTAGGGCCCGCGCACCTCGATGCGTACGACCTTGCCGCGCTGCGCGGCGGCCACCACGATCGTGGAGTCGGCGTACCCGCTGCCCTGGGGGGTCTTGCCGGTGGCGTCCACTCCGGCGACATCCGCGACGAGGTGGGCGAGGGCGGTGGCGATGCGTTCCGCATCGACCTCGGCCTCGATGGTCGGCGCGTGCACGGCGAACTGCGCCCGGCCCGGGCCGATCAGTTCGACGGCGCCGTCGACGCCGGCCTTGACGACCCCGTCCATGAGGACGTTCTTCTTCTTCAGCTTCTCGCTGCCGGCGTCCAGTCGCTGGTAGGCGAGCACGTTGTCGACGAGCGTGGTCATCCGGGAGTACCCGGCGGCGAGGTGGTGCAGCAGCTGGTTGGCCTCGGGCCACAGCTGGCCGCCGTCGTCGGCGGCCAGCGTGGCCAGCTCGCCCCGCAGCTCCTCCAACGGGCCGCGCAGGGAGTCGCCGAGGACCGCGACGAGCTGGGCGTGCCGGGCGACCAGGGCGTCGAAGGGCCGCCGGTCGGTGAAGGTCATGACGGCGCCCACGAGGACGTCGCCGTCGCGCACGGGAGAGGTGGTCAGGTCCACGGAGACGGGCTGACCGGCCTTGTTCCACAGCACCTGGCCGCGCACCCGGTGCTTGCGGCCGCTGCGCAGGGTGTCGGCGAGCGGGGACTCCTCGAAGGGGAACGGGGAGCCGTCGGCGCGGGAGTGCTGGATCAGGGCGTGCAGCTCGCGGTTGCCGAGGTCGGTGGCCCGGTAGCCGAGGATCTGTGCGGCCGCCGGGTTGACGAGGACGACGCGGCCGTCGGTGTCCGTGCCGACGACGCCCTCGGCGGCGGCACGCAGGATCATCTCGGTCTGCCGCTGCGAGCGGGCCAGCTCGGCCTCGGTGTCCACGGTCTCGGACAGGTCGCGTACGACGAGCATCAGCAGCTCATCCCCGGTGTAGGCGGGCTGCGGCTCGCGGTAGGCGTCCCGGCCGTCCAGGTGGGCGTGGGTGACCTCGACCGGGAACTCGCTGCCGTCGGTGCGCCGCGCGACCATCCGCTTGGGCTTGGCCCGGTTGCCGTCGTCGTCGCCGGGACGGCGCATCGAGCCGGGGATCAGCTTGGAGTCGAATTCGGGGAACAGGTCCAGGACGCCGCGGCCGACCAGGCCGGTGCCGGGGCTCTCCATGACCTCGAGGGCGATCGAATTCGCGTTGACGACCGTGCCGTTGGCGTTGACGAGAAGCAGCGCGTCCGGAAGCGCGTCGAGTATTGCTGCGAGGCGAGCAGCGCCTCGGGATGGCCTGCTGCTCACGACGAGCTTCCTCCCTGACCACGACTACCGGCATGTCACGGGAGGAGTCTAAGGGCACGGCCCCGGCCTGAGGTGGCGGATGTTCCGGGTACTCCGGGCATCCGCCGCATCCTCCCAGGTCAGGGGCGCCCGGCCGGAAGCACAGGTTCCAGGTTGCGCCACCGCGCGATCTCGCACCCGTTGGTTCGCCGGAATGAGGCGTTCACCCTGTAGCCCTGCCAGGTGCCGGTGATGTGCGCCCGGGCCGGTCCACCGTCCTGCTGGGTGCACATCTGCCGGTCGGGCTCGGCGGCGAAGGGGTTCTCCCCCGTCCTGGCGAACCGGTCGAGCCGGGCGCACGCCTGCTCCGCCCGGGGGTGGTCCCCGCCGGCGGGATTGCACTCGAGCCGGTACTCCCCGTCCGCCCGCGGGTTGCCGGTGTGCGAGACGGAGATGGTGAGGCGGTCGGGGGAGGACAGCAGCCGCTCGAGGGGCAGTGGGGTCAGCGGGGGCAGCGGGCCCCCGGCGGCGGTGGCCAGGACGGAGGTGACGGCGAAGGCGGCGAGTCGCAACATGGGGCACTCCAGGTCGTCCGTACGTCGTACGCCGGGACCAACGACGCGCGCACGCGGTGCGTGACGGCTGCCGCGGACGCGTGTGCCGGGAGTGATTAAGCCTTTGCTCTGTGGCCAGCTCGCCTAGTACCGTTGGGAGCGGATTGGTGAGCGGCCCTGCGGCTGTGTCATCATCTGCACGCACCTTCGTACGCGAGGGTGTGCTGGAGGCGTCGCCTAGTCCGGTCTATGGCGCCGCACTGCTAATGCGGTTTGGGGCTTACCCCCCATCGAGGGTTCAAATCCCTCCGCCTCCGCAGCCACCGAAGCCCCGGTCCTCACGGACCGGGGCTTCGCTGCTTCTGCGGCGCGTTCCGTATCCCGCGCACCCCCCTCGCACCGCGCACTCCCTCGTCGCGCACTCCCCTCGCACATCCCGTGCGCGTCTTGTGCACCGCCGAGCGCATCCAGCCCGTCCTGCGCATGCCGAATGCGTCGGCCACGCCGCCCGGATCGCGGCCGCCTTCGAGGTCCGTAGGCGCCGGGCCGGGGGGAGTATCAGTCCGGACGATCACCCTCCGGGGCGTTTTCGCAGGTCAGAGCCGGTTTGGTTAACGGATTTCGCGTCCCGGCAAGGTCCATGTATTGTTGTTCTCGCAAGGCCAACGGGGCGAAAAACCCCGGGAAGCCCAAGCACTCGTAGCTTAACGGATAGAGCATCTGACTACGGATCAGAAGGTTGCAGGTTCGAATCCTGCCGAGTGCACAGCCCAAGAGGCCCCCCGGTTCGCCGGGGGGCCTCTTGCGTTGGGTCGGCGGGCCGCCGGGGCCGGTGGACTACCGGACGCGGGGGAGGCCCGTCACCGACAGGACCAGGGAGTAGAGCGAGGTCGTGGCGGTGATGAAGAGGCGGTTGTTCTTCGGGCCGCCGAAGGCGATGTTCGAGACGGGCTCCGGGACGCGGATCCGGCCGATCAGGGTGCCGTCCGGCGCATAGCAGTGCACGCCCTCCTCCATGGCCGCCACCCACAGCCGGCCCTCGTCGTCAAAGCGGATGTTGTCCACGTGGCGGCATTCGGCGAAGACGCGGTCGCCGCCGAGCGTGCCGTCCTCGCGGACCTCGAACGCGCGGATGTGTCCCGCCACGGTGTCCGCCGCGTACAGCTCGCTCTCGTCGGGCGAGAAGACCACGCCGTTCGGGCCGCGGAACCCGTCCGCGACGATCCGCACCGCGCCGGTCACCGGGTCCGCGCGGTACAGGTTGCAGGCGCCGATCTCGGACGGCGCGCGCACGCCCTCGTAGTCGCTGGTGATGCCGAAGTCCGGGTCCGAGAACCAGATCGAGCCGTCCGAACGCACCACGGCGTCGTTCGGGCTGTTGAGCCTCTTGCCCTCGAAACGGTCGGCGATGACGGTGACACGGCCGTCCGGTTCGGTCCGGGTGACGCGCCGGTTTCCCTGCTCGCAGGTGATCAGGCGGCCCTCGCGGTCCAGCGTGTTGCCGTTCGGGTGCCCGGCCGGGGACCGGAAGACCGAGACCGTGCCCGTCGCCTCGTCCCACCGGAGCATCCGGTCGTTGGGGATGTCGCTCCACACCAGCTGCCGCCAGGCCGGGAGGTAGAGCGGGCCCTCCGCCCAGCGGCAGTCGTCGTGGAGCCGTTCGAGGCGGGCGTCGCCGTTGGCGCAGCGGCCGGTGCGGAAGCGCTCGTCCAGGACCTCGTACAGATCGGGGTCGGCAATGGATGACATCATTCCCCCTGATGAGTGAACTGCCGAATCGTGTTCGGTTTCTTGGGCAGATTGCAGGATCATGTACCGTCGATGCAAGGGATTGCCCGACAGTGGGGAGGAAAATCGCGTGGACGACATCGACCGGGCACTCGTCCGGCGCCTCCAGCAGGACGCGGGCCAGCCGTACGCCGCCCTCGGCGCGGCCGTCGGGCTCTCCGCCGGGGCCGCCCACGAACGGGTGCGCAAACTCCGCGAACGCGGGGTCATCCGGCGGACCACCGTCGACGTGGACCCGGCCGCCGTGGGGAGCGGGGTGCTCGCCTACGTGATGGTCGACGCCAACGCCTGGATGGGGGACTCGGCCGGCGCCTTCGAGGCCATCACCGAGCTCCAGGAGGCCCACGTCATCGCCGGCAGCGCCTCGGTCCTCGTGAAGGTGCGCACCGCCACCACCGAGCAGCTGCAGGACGTGCTGCGCCGGCTCTACGCCATCGACGGGGTCAGCGGCACGCACGCCACCGTCGTCCTGGAGACCTTCTTCGAGCGGCCCCTCCCGCTGTGACCTGGCGGTGCACCGGGATCCGGTGGAGCAGCGGCCACCCGGCCATCGGCTGGTACGCCGAAGGGCGCGGCGAACGGAGCAACCCGCTCGGGTACGGCCGGCCCCTCGCCTTCGCCGCCCGGGGGGAGCGGAGCTGCCTCGGCGTGCGCCGCGCCGGGAAACGGACCCCGTGCCCCACCGCCGCCCGCGTCCCGGGTCGCGCCACGAGTGCCCAGTGCCCCGAATGCGCCCGCCTGGACCGGTCGTTCTCGGTGGCCGCCGACACCAACGCCGCCGACCCGCGCCCCTACCGCGTCTACCTGGCCTGGTTCGGGCCCGGCATGGTCAAGGTCGGCATCACCGCCGAGGAGCGGGGCCCCGCCCGGCTGCTGGAGCAGGGGGCGGTCACCTGGGCCTGGCTCGGCCGCGGCCCGCTGATGGCCGGTCGGCGCACCGAGGAACTGCTGCGCGCCGCCCTCGGGGTGCCCGACCGGATCCCGTACGCCCGCAAGCGCGCCGCCCGGGCCGCCCTGCCTGACCCGGCCGACCGGGCCCGGGAGGTCGCCGCCCTGCACGGCCGGGCCCTCGCCCTGCCGGGGTGGCCCTCGTCCCTGGAGCCACTGGCCTGCGAAGTCACCGACCACGCCGGGCCGTTCGGGCTGACCGCACTGCCCGCCCCGTTGCGGGTGGCCACCGAGATGGTGCCGGGCGGAGCCGTCGTCGGCCGGCTCGCCGCAGCGGCCGGCCCCGATCTGCACCTGGCCGACGGGCTCGTCGTCGACACCCGCCTGCTGGCCGGCTGGGAGCTCGTCGCCCCCGCCGCCGGCCGGACCACCGAGGTGCCGACGGCCGCCCTCGTCCTCCCGTCCGGCACCGCGGACGGGCAGGACGGGCTCTTCTGAGCCCCGGCTCCTTCCTGAGCCCCGGCTCCTTCCTGGGCCCAGGCTCCCCCTCCAGGTCCCGGCGGCCGTCTGCCGTGCCCCAAGGTCAAATCTTGGATCCCCTTGGCCGTTCGGGCCGCTTTGCGGTGGACAGTGCGCCGGGCCGCCGCCGAGGGTGTGTTCATGACCATCAAGCCCGTGCCCGCCTTCGAACCGCCGTACCTGATGGCGGTCTTCAGCTCCGTCCGCACCGCCGAGGACAGCGGCTACCCGGAGACCTCCGTCCGCATGGACGAGCTCGTCCGCGAGATCCCCGGCTTCCTCGGCTACGAGTCCGCCCGCACCCCTGGCGGGCTCGGCATCACCGTCGGCTACTTCCGCGACCACGACGCCCTCGCCCGGTGGCGGCAGGACCTCGAACACCAGGCGGCGATGAAGCGGGGCCGCGACGAGTGGTACGAGAGCTACACCCTGCACGTCGCGACCGTGGAGCGGAGCCATGGCTTTGAACGCAACGGCTGAGGCGGTCCGCGCCTTCCGGGAGCGGCTCGGCCTGCCCGGACTCGTCGACGTCCACACGCACTTCATGCCTGAGCGGGTCCTGGCCAAGGTGTGGGACTACTTCGACGCGGTCGGCCCGCTGACCGGCGTCGCCTGGCCCATCACGTACCGGCACGAGGAGGAGCGGCGGGTCGCGCTGCTGCGGGAGTTCGGGGTCCGGGCGTTCACCGCCATGCTGTACCCGCACAAGCCGCAGATGGCGGCCTGGCTCAACTCATGGTCCGCCGGGTTCGCCGCCCGCACCCCCGACTGCCTGCACACCGCGACCTTCTTCCCCGAGGAGTCGGCCGCCGCGTACGTCCGCCAGGCCGTCGACGCCGGAGCCCGGATCTTCAAGGCGCACCTCCAGGTCGGCGGCTACGACCCCGGCGACGCACTGCTCGACCCGGTCTGGGGGATGCTCGCCGAGGCCGGCATCCCGATCGTGGTGCACTGCGGCTCGGGTCCCGTCCCCGGCAAGCACACCGGCCCCGGACCCATCTCCGCCGTGCTCGCCCGCCACCCCGGGCTGGCACTGGTCGTCGCCCACATGGGGATGCCCGAGTACGGGGAGTTCCTCGACCTCGCCGAGCGGTACGAGCGGGTCCGCCTCGACACCACCATGGCCTTCACCGACTTCTCGGAGCGGTTCGGCCCCTTCCCAGCCGCCGAACTCGGACGGCTCGCGGACCTCGGCGACCGGATCCTGCTCGGCACCGACTTCCCGAACATCCCCTACCCGTACGAGCACCAGCTCGCCGCCCTGGAACGGCTCGGCCTGGGCGACGACTGGCTGCGCGCCGTCTGCCACGACAACGGGGCCCGGCTGTTCGGCCTGGACTGATCAGCCGTTTCTCAGGAAATTCACAGAAAGGCGCAAGAACGCTCTCAGGGGCGGCCGCCAACGTGGTCACATGACTGCGACGACCGCCTCCCCCGCGTCCACGTCCACCGGCAGCCCGACCGCCCTCGTCCGCCCCGACGGCGGGCCCTGCAGGGTGCTCGTCGTCGACGACGAGGCCGCGCTCTCCGAACTGCTCTCCATGGCCCTGCGCTACGAAGGCTGCGAGGTCCGGACCGCGGGCGACGGGGCGGGTGCGGTGCGGGCCGCCCGCGAGTTCCGGCCCGACGTGGTGGTCCTCGACGTCATGCTGCCCGACATGGACGGCCTCGCCGTCCTCGGGCAGCTGCGCCGCGCCATCCCGCAGATCCCGGTGCTGTTCCTGACCGCCAAGGACTCGGTCGAGGACCGGATCGCCGGGCTGACCGCGGGCGGCGACGACTACGTCACCAAGCCGTTCAGCCTGGAGGAGGTCGTGGCCCGGCTCCGCGGCCTGGTCCGCCGCTCGGGGGCGGCCCAGGCCGCGCGCGGCGGCTCCGTCCTCGCCGTCGGCGACCTGGTGCTCGACGAGGACAGCCACGAGGTGTCCCGGTCGGGCCGGGAGATCCACCTGACCGCCACCGAGTTCGAGCTGCTGCGCTACCTGATGCGCAACCCGCGGCGGGTGCTCAGCAAGGCCCAGATCCTGGACCGGGTGTGGTCGTACGACTTCGGCGGCCAGGCCAACGTGGTCGAGCTGTACATCTCCTACCTGCGGCGGAAGCTGGAGAGCGGCCCCGGCCTGCCGTCGATGATCCACACCCGGCGCGGCGCCGGATACCTGATCAAGCCGGCCGACTAGTGCCGCCGTCCTCCCCCCGCCCGCGGCGGACCCGGCGCCCCCGCTCCTGGTCCCTGCGGGCCCGCCTCGTGGTGTCCGCGGTGCTGCTGATCGCCGTCGTCGGCGCGGCGATCGGCACCGTCACCACCCTCGCGCTGCGCGAGTACCTCGTCAAAAAGGTCGACCAGCAGCTGCGCATCTCCGTGGACATGGCCAACCGGTGGTCCCCGGGCGGGAAGCCCCCCGCCGAGAACAACCTCGGCTTCGTCGTCGCCCCCGGCACCCCGGTAGGAGCCGCCGGGATCCGGATCGCGAACGACGGCACGGTCACCGGCTGCCGCCTCGCCGCGCTCGGCGGGCCCGGATACGACCAGCGCCAGCAGCTCACCCAGGCCCAGTCCGACGCCCTCGCCGGAGCCGCCCGCAAGGCCGCGGCACGCCGCGGCCCGGCCGAGCCCGCCGACCTGGAGCTGCCCGGCCTCGGCACCTACCGCGTCCAGCTCTCCCGCGACGGGACCGTGGCCCTCGGCTTCCCGCTCACCGAGGTCGACTCCACCGTGAGCACCCTGGTCGCGGTCGAGGTCTGCGTCACCCTGGCCGGGCTGATCGCCGCCTCCCTCGCCGGGCAGGCCCTCGTCGGGGTCGCCCTGCGCCCCCTGCGCCGGGTAGCGGCCACCGCCACCCGGGTCTCCGAGCTTCCCCTGCACAGCGGCGAACCCGTCCTGCACGAGCGCGTCCCCGAAGCCGAAGCCGACGAGAGGACCGAGGTCGGCCAGGTCGGCGCCGCCCTCAACCGGATGCTGGGGCACGTCTCCTCCGCCCTCACCGCCCGCCAGCAGAGCGAGATGCGGGTCCGGCAGTTCGTCGCCGACGCCAGCCACGAACTGCGCACCCCCCTCGCCTCCATCCGCGGGTACGCCGAACTCACCCGTCGGGGACGCGAGGAGCCCGGCCCCGACACCCGGCACGCCCTGGGCAGGATCGAGTCCGAGGCGACGCGCATGACCGGCCTCGTCGAGGACCTGCTGCTGCTCGCCCGGCTCGACGCCGGCCGGCCCCTCTCCCTGGCCGACACCGACCTGGCCCCGCTCGTCGTCGACGCGGTCAGCGATGCGCGGGCGGCCGGCCCCGGCCACCACTGGCGGCTCGACCTCCCCGACGAGCCCGCGCCCGTCCGCGCCGACGCGGCCCGGCTCCAGCAGGTGCTGGTCAACCTGCTCGCCAACGCCCGCACCCACACCCCGCCCGGCACCACCGTCACCGCCCGTGTTTCACGTGAAACAACGACCGTCCGGCTGAGCATCACGGACGACGGCCCCGGCATCCCGCCCGCCCTGCTCCCGCACGTCTTCGAGCGGTTCGCCCGCGGCGACGCCTCCCGCTCGCGGGCGGCAGGCTCCACCGGTCTGGGGCTCGCCATCGTCGAGGCCGTGGTCGCCGCGCACGGCGGCCGCGTCGACGTGCAGAGCGAGCCGGGGCGGACCTGCTTCGAGGTCCTGCTCCCGCTCGCTCAGGAGACGCCCCCGGCAGGCATCTGGGCAGGCAGCCGGACAGGATTCCCGACAGGCATCCCGACAGGCATTCAGGCGGTCATCCCGGCGGGCGCCGCTGACCGCCCGGCGGACTCACAGACGGGGCACAGGCTCACCACACAGCGGTGACAGCCCGCGCCGCGAGGCTCGGACCATGCCAACCGACACCTCCATCGGCGCCCTCCCGGCACGGGCGCACCTCGCGCCCGTGCCCGGCGAGCCCGTACTCGACGTGGTGATCCCGGTCTTCAACGAGGAGAAGGACCTGGGCCCGTGCGTGCGCCGGCTCCACGACCACCTCACCCGCACCTTCCCGTACCCCTTCCGCATCACGATCGCCGACAACGCGAGCACCGACGGCACCCCTGAGGTCGCGGCCGGTCTGGCCGCCGGCCTCGAAGGGGTCCGGAGCACCCGGCTGGAGGAGAAGGGCCGCGGCCGCGCACTGCGCACCGTGTGGTCGCGCTCCAAGGCCCCCGTCCTCGCGTACATGGACGTCGACCTGTCCACCGACCTCAACGCGGTGCTGCCGCTGGTCGCCCCGCTGATCTCGGGCCACTCCGACCTCGCCATCGGCACCCGGCTGGCCCGCTCCTCGCGCGTGGTGCGCGGCGCCAAGCGGGAGTTCGTCTCCCGCGCCTACAACCTGCTGCTGCGCTCCTCGCTCGCAGCCCGGTTCAGCGACGCCCAGTGCGGGTTCAAGGCCATCCGCCGGGAGGTCGCCGAGCGGCTGCTGCCGCTCGTGCAGGACACGGGTTGGTTCTTCGACACCGAGATGCTGGTCCTCGCCGAGCGGGCCGGGCTGCGGATCCACGAGGTGCCGGTCGACTGGGTGGACGACCCGGACTCCACGGTCCACATCGTCCGGACCGCGGTGGACGACCTCAAGGGTGTTTGGCGGGTGGGCCGGGCCCTGGCTCTCGGTGCGCTGCCGCTCGACCGGCTCACCCGCCCCTTCGGCGACGACCCCCGCGACCGCAGCGCCCTGCCGGGGGTGCCCCGCGGGCTGGCCCGCCAGCTGCTGGGCTTCTGCACCGTCGGGGTGCTGTCCACCCTCTGCTACCTCGCGCTGTACTCCCTGTTCCGGCTCGGCGCCGGGCCGCAGCTCGCCAACGCGGCCGCCCTGCTGCTGTCCGCCGTCGCCAACACGGCCGCCAACCGCCGCCTCACCTTCGGCGTCCGTGGGCGGGCGCGGGCCGTGCGCCACCAGGCCCAGGGCCTGGTCGTGTTCGCGGTGGGCCTCGCCCTGACCGGCGGCTCGCTGGCCGCCCTCGGGGCGGCGACGGCCGATCCCGCCCACAGCACCGAACTGGCCGTCCTGATCACGGCCAACCTCGCCGCGACCGTACTGCGGTTCCTGCTCTTCCGCGCCTGGGTCTTCCCCGACCGGCGCACCCCTGCTGCCAAGGACGACAACCGATGACCACCGCCGTACCACCCATGGACTCCCCGTTCCCCGAGGGGGCCGCCCCCTCCCGCGCCGCCCCGGCGACCAGCGTCGGTGCCGGTGCCGTGACCCGCCCCCGCTGGGAGCTCCCGGCGCTCGCCGCCCTGCTGCTGGCCACCGCCGTCCTGCTGCTGTGGAACCTCAGCGCCTCCGGCTACGCCAACTCCTTCTACTCCGCCGCCGTCCAGGCGGGCAGCGAGAGCTGGAAGGCCTTCTTCTTCGGTTCCTCCGACGCCGGGAACTCCATCACCGTGGACAAGCCCCCGGCAGCCCTGTGGCCGATGGCCCTGTCCGTCCGGCTGTTCGGGCTGGGCAGCTGGCAGATCCTCGCACCGCAGGCCCTGATGGGCGTCGCCACCACCGCCGTGCTGTACGCCGCCGTGCGCCGGCACTTCGGTCCCGCGGCGGGCCTCATCAGCGGCGCCGTCTTCGCCCTCACCCCGGTCGCCGCGCTGATGTTCCGCTTCAACAACCCGGACGCGCTGCTGACCCTGCTGCTCACCGTCACGGTCCACTGCGTGCTGCGCGCCCTCGACGGCGCCCGCACCGCCTGGCTGGTCGGGGCGGGCACGGCGATCGGCTTCGCCTTCCTGACCAAGACGCTGCAGGCCTTCGTGATCCTGCCGCCGCTCGCCCTCGTGTACGCCGTCTGCGCGCCGACCCGGCTGCGCCGCCGGCTGGGCCAACTGCTCCTCGCGGGGGTCGCGATGGTCGTGGCCGGCGGCTGGTGGGTCGCGGTCGTGGAGCTGTGGCCCGCGTCCTCGCGCCCGTACATCGGCGGCTCGCAGACCAACTCCTTCCTGGAGCTGACCCTCGGCTACAACGGCCTCGGCCGGATCAACGGCAACGAGACCGGCAGCGTCGGCGGTGGCGGACGCCCCGGCGGCGGAGGCGGGGGCGGCTGGGGGGAGACGGGCATCGACCGGCTGTTCTCCGCGAACGTCGGCGGACAGATCTCCTGGCTGCTCCCGGCGGCCCTGGTCATGTTGGTCGCCGGCCTGGTGATCACCTGGCGGGCCGGCCGGGCCGCCGACACGGTCGAGGGCATGGCTCGGGCGGCGTTCCTGACCTGGGGCGGCGCCCTGCTGATCACCGCCGCGGTGTTCAGCTGGATGCAGGGCATCTTCCACGAGTACTACACGGTGGCGCTGGCCCCCTTCGTGGCCGCGCTGGTCGGCATGGGCGTGGCCGTGCTGTGGGAGGAGCGGGGCAGCAAGGCCGCCGCGCTCACCCTGTCCGGCACCCTGGTGCTGACCGCCTGGTGGTCGTACGTCCTGCTCGGGCGCTCCCCCGACTACCTGCCGTGGCTGCGCTGGGCCGTCCTCGCGGCCGGGGCGGCCTCGGCCGCCGGGCTGCTCCTCGGGGCGCGGATCGGCCGCCGGGCGGCGCTCGGTGCGGCCGCGCTGGGCCTGGGCGCCGCCCTGGCCGGACCCCTCGCCTACTGCCTGACCACGGTGGACGCCGGGCACAGCGGCTCGATCGTGACGGCCGGGCCCGCGGTGCAGGGCGGCCGCGGCGGGATGGGCATGCGCTTCGGCGGCGGTGAACTCCCGCCGGGCGCAGGCCCGATGGGCGGCTTCCGCGGCGGCCCGCAGGGCGCCGTCCCGCAGGGCATGCCGGGCGGCCCCGGGAACGCGCCCCAGGGCGGCCTCCAGGGGGCTCCGCAGGGCGTGCCGGGCGGCGGCCAGGCCTTCCCCGGCGGCCAGGGCGGCCAGGACGGCCGCAGCGGCCAGGGCAGCGGTGCCGGGCGCGGCGGCCGCGGCGGACAGGGCACCGGCGGTGCGCCGGCCGTCCCGGGTGCTCCGGGCCGGGCGGGCGGCGGCGGCATGGGAGGCCTGCTGGGTGGTACCAAGGTGGGCAAGGAGGCCACGGCCGCCCTGCGCGAGGACGCGGACCGGTACACGTGGGCGGCGGCCGCCGTCGGCGCGCAGAACGCGGCGGGCTACCAACTCGCCTCGGGTGAGCCGGTGATGCCGATCGGCGGGTTCAACGGCAGCGACCCGTCGCCGACGCTCGCCGCCTTCCAGGCGTACGTGAAGGCCGGCAGGATCCACTACTTCATCGCCTCGGGCGGCATCGCGGACGGTGGCCGGGGCGGTGGCGCCGGCGGGGAGGGCCCGGTCATGCGCGGTGGTCCGGGCGGCTCCAC
This sequence comes from Streptomyces sp. NPDC029014, assembly GCF_055564695.1. Lineage (NCBI taxonomy): Bacteria > Bacillati > Actinomycetota > Actinomycetes > Kitasatosporales > Streptomycetaceae > Streptomyces > Streptomyces sp. NPDC029014. The sequence goes on along the minus strand of NZ_JBVHVT010000006.1, from coordinate 28,608 downwards.
CAGCACGGCGATCGAGACCTGGGTGAAGGCGAACTTCCGGTCCGTCACCATCGGCGGGGCCGCCTTCTACGACCTGACCGCTCCCGCGAGCGCCACGTCCGCCCCGTCCTGAACGCGCCCGAACGCGAGGGGCACCCTCTAGCATCAAGGGGGCGGACCGGTCATTCCGGGCTGATCCAGCTGTTGTGAGGAGGGTGCCTCCATGGCGACCGCGGCCGTTCCCGGCAACACCCGGACCAGCGTGTGGCTGTCCGTCCGTCCCGCCGCACCCGCCAGACGCCGCAGCGGCGAGGGTGCCTTCCTGCTCGACCGGGAGCGGATCACCGGGGCCACGGTGCGGCTGCTCGACACCGAGGGGCTGGCCCGGTTCTCCATGCGGCGGCTCGCGGCCGCTCTCGGGGTCACCGCGATGTCCCTCTACTGGTACGTCGACACCAAGCACGACCTGCTCGAACTCGCCCTGGACCGGGCCCTGGGCGAACTCCCTCTCCCACCCGGCGGGCCCGCGGACTCGGCGCGCGAGGGGTGGCCCGGCCGACTGCGGCTGCTGGCCTGCGGATACCGCCGGCTGCTGGCGGACCACCCCTGGGTGGGGCCGCTGGCAGCCGCGTACCCGAACATCGGGCCGCACGCGCGCGCCTTCGATGCGGCCCTGCAACGCCTGCTCGACGCCACCGGCCTGGCGGATTCCGGCCGGACCGGCGCCCACTTGGCGGTGTGGCAGTTCCTGCACGGCTGCGGGGGCACGGCCCGGCGGGTGCCCGACGGGGACTTCGGTCTCGCCCTCGACGTGCTGATCGCCGGGATCGAGGCGAAGGCCGGCCCGGGGCCCGGCTCCGGCCCGGGCTTCCGCTTCGGCTTCGGCCCCGGCCCGGCCTCCGGCCCGGGCCCGGGCGGCCCCGGCTAGTCCTCCGAAGAGGCGGCCGGGGTCTGCACCGACGGCTTCGACTGCAGGGCGACCTCCTTGATGAAGACCACCAGCAGCAGCGCGAGGAGCGCGGCGGGCGCGGCGTAGAGGAAGACGTCGCCGACGCCGTGCCCGTACGCGGACTCGATGACCTCGCGCAGCGGCGCGGGCAGCCGGTCGAGGTCGGGGATCCCGCCCCCGGCGGTGCCCCCGTGGCCCAGTGCGGCCGCCTTGGGTCCGAGGGCCGCCAGGCCGTCCTTCACGTAAGTGGTGACGCGGTGGGCCATCACCGCGCCGAGCGCCGAGACGCCCACGGCGCCGCCGAGCGAGCGGAAGAACGTGACGACGGAGCTGGCCGCGCCGAGGTCCTCGGGGGCCACCTGGTTCTGGGTGGCGAGGACCAGGTTCTGCATCATCATGCCGAGGCCGAGACCGGTCAGCGCCATGTAGACGGCGATGTGCCAGTACGGGGTGTCGTACCGCAGGGTGCCCAGCAGCCCCAGGCCGGCGGTCAGGAGCACGCCGCCGGAGACGAGCCAGGCCTTCCACCTGCCGGTCTTGGTGATCACCTGGCCGGAGACGGTGGAGGAGACGAAGAGGCCGCCGATCATCGGAATGGTGAGGATCCCGGACATCGTGGGGGACTCGCCGCGGGCCAGCTGGAAGAACTGGCTGAAGAACACCGTCCCCGAGAACATCGCGATGCCGACGAACAGCGAGGCCGCGGAGGCGAGGCTGATGGTCTTGTTGCGGAACAGGCGCAGCGGGATGATCGGCTCGCTCGCCCGGGATTCGACGAGGAGGAAGAGCAGGCCGAGCACGACGGCGCCACCGGTCATGGCCAGCGTGGTCCAGGAGACCCAGGCGTAGGAGTCACCGGCCTGGGTGACCCAGATCAGCAGCAGCGAGACGGCGCCGCTGATCAGGAAGGCGCCGAGCCAGTCGACCTTGACGTCGCGGCGGACCACCGGGAGGCGGAGCGTCTTCTGCAGGACGACCAGCGCGATGACGGCGAAGGGCACGCCCACGTAGAAGCACCAGCGCCAGCCCAGCCACTCGGTGTCGGTGATGACGCCGCCGAGCAGCGGGCCGCCGACGGTGGCGACGGCGAAGACCGCGCCGAGGTAGCCGCTGTAGCGGCCGCGCTCGCGCGGGGAGATCATCGCGGCCATCACGATCTGGGCGAGGGCGGACAGGCCGCCGACGCCGATGCCCTGGACCACGCGGCAGGCGATGAGCGTGCCGGTGTTCTGTGACATGCCGGCCACGACGGAGCCGAGCACGTAGATGACCAGGGAGGCCTGGACCAGCAGCTTCTTGCTGAAGAGGTCGGACAGCTTGCCCCACAGCGGGGTGGCCGCCGTCATCGACAGCAGGGCCGCGGTGACCACCCAGGTGTACGAGGACTGGGTGCCGCCGAGGTCGCTGATGATCTGGGGCAGGGCGTTGGAGACGATCGTGGACGACAGGATCGCCACGAACATGCCGAGCATCAGCCCGGACAGCGCCTTCATGATCTGCGGGTGGGTCATGGGCGCGGGGGAGGGGGCGGTGGCGGACGCGGATATGGGTGCGTCGCCGGCGGAGGTCTGCGACTGGTCGCCTCCCCGCACACCAGAGGGTGTGGTGGTCGTCATGGGGTTCCTTCGTCTGGGAGCTCGGTCGTCCGGAAGCTCGACCGGAGCCGGGCCAGCAGGCTGTTGAGTACGTCGATGTCGTGCGCGGACCAGTCGGCCAGGGCCCGTTCCAGCGCCTCGGTGTACCGGGCGGAGGCCTCGGCCAGGAGTGCGGAGCCGGCCGGGGTGAGCCGCAGGATGCGGCACCGGCCGTCGCCCGGGTCGGCGTCGCGGGTGATCCACCCGCGGTCGGCGACCTGGGCGACGTGGCGGCTGGTGACCGAGATGTCGATGGCCATGAGGTCGGCGAGCCGGCTGAGCCGCATGTCGCCGTACCGGTCGATCAGGGTGAGCACGGCCGCGGAGCCCGGCGGGCACTCCGCGGGGAGGTGGCGGGCGAGCTCCCGTTTGACGGCGCCGACGCCGGTGAGCCGGCGGGCCAGCTCCTCGTAGCGGGTGCTCTGGTCCGCGGCCGCCTGGGTGGTCACCGGGATCCCCCTCCATCTCGTTGCTTCAGGCAACCGTAAGAGAGATTGGTTGCTACAGGCAAATGAATCCACGGGGGGAGGCGGTAAAGGAATCGGAAAACCCGCTAGGGTCCAGGGCCATGGCTTCGAACCACAACGCACCGGCCCCGGACGCCCACCACGACCCCGCGGGCAGCACCCAGATGTTCCGCGCGTTCGTCGAGGAAGGGGCCCCCTCCCGCGAAGCCGCCGGCGTGCCGGCGTCCGGCCGGCGCCGGCGCGAGCAGGCCGCGGGCTCCGGGAGGGCGGGCGCGCGGATCGCCGTCGCCGTTGCCCTGGCCGCGGTGTTCGGCATCGCGCTGTGGCTCACCGTGCGCTGACGGGCACCGCGCCGAACGGTCGCCGGGCCGCCACCGCTGCTGCTGTTGCCGTCGGTGGCGGTCGGGTCAGCTCCAGGCGGCCGTGACCCTGCGGGTCTCCACGTGCATGCCCCACGGGACCCGCCAGGACTCGACGCACACCGTGTAGGTCTGCGTACGCGTCGTCCCGCCGGCCAGGGGCGCCGGGAGCGGCTGGGTGGTGGTGACGGTGGCCCAGTCGGTGCCCAGGGCTCCGATGACGTGCGTCTCGAACCCGACCGTGCCCGAACGGGCCGCCGTGCTACCGGTATTGGTGATCCCCACGGTGACGCGCTCGCACCAGCGGTCCGCCGCCGGCGCCCGCAGCGGGCCGGTGAGCACCAGCTCGGCCGGCGTGGACGCGGGCGGCGTGCCCGGGCCTCCCGGCGTCCCCGGCGTCCCCGGCGTGCCCGGGCCTCCCGGGGTGGTGCCCGGCGCGGGCCCGGGGGATCCGGGCGGGGCCGGCGTGCCGGGGGTGCCGGGCGCGGTGGTGGTCCCGCCGCCCTGTGGGGTGCCGGGGCCCGGGGCCGGGATTCCCCCCGGCCCGACCGTGCCTTCGCCCCGGCCGGAGCCGGCCGGGGTCCGCGCATCCGGGGAACCGGGCGGCGTACCGGCGGAGGAAGGGGATCCGCCCGCCGCGGCCGGGCCGCCGAGCTGTTGGAACTCCACCGGCCCCTGCGGGGCCACGTTGTCGCCGGGGCGCCGTTCGGGGCCGGGGGCCACGGCTCCCGCGGCGGTGTGGCCGTCGCGTGCCGTACCGCCGCAGCCGGTCAGGGTGGCGGCGGCCGTGCAGAAGGACAGGGCGGCGAACAGTGCGGCCCTGCGGCGGTGTCCCGGTCGCATCGCCGCAGTGTTGCTGACGGTGCGTCAAATCGGAACCCCTGCCGCAGGGCCGGTGTGCTGTTCCGGCCTCCGGTCGGGCCGCGGACGTCGCGGGACTAGTCGCCGATCAGGCCGACGCGCAGCTGCGCGAGGGTGCGGGTCAGCAGGCGGGAGACGTGCATCTGCGAGATGCCGACCTCCTCGCCGATCTGCGACTGCGTCATGTTGGCGAAGAAGCGCAGCATGATGATCTGCCGCTCCCGGGCGGGGAGTTTGGCGAGCAGCGGCTTCAACGACTCGCGGTACTCGACGCCTTCGAGTGCGGTGTCCTCGTAGCCGAGGCGGTCGGCGAGGGAGCCGTCGCCGCCTTCGTCCTCGGGCGAGGGCGAGTCGAGCGAGGAGGCGGTGTAGGCGTTGCCGACGGCGAGACCGTCGACCACGTCCTCCTCCGACACCCCGAGAACGGCGGCGAGTTCGGGCACGGTCGGCGAGCGGTCGAGCTTCTGGGCGAGCTCGTCGCTGGCCTTGGTGAGCGCGAGGCGCAGCTCCTGGAGGCGGCGCGGGACACGCACGGACCAGGACGTGTCCCGGAAGAACCGCTTGATCTCGCCCACGACCGTCGGCATCGCGAAGGTCGGGAACTCCACGCCGCGGTCGCAGTCGAACCGGTCGATCGCCTTGATCAGGCCGATGGTGCCGACCTGGACGATGTCCTCCATGGGCTCGTTGCGGCTGCGGAAGCGGGCGGCCGCGTACCGCACGAGGGGCAGGTTCAGCTCGATCAGGGTGTCGCGTACGTACGCCCGTTCGGGGCTGTCCGCGTCCAGGCCGGCGAGGCGCTGGAAGAGGGAGCGGGAGAGGGTGCGGGTGTCGATGGCTTCCGAGTGTTCGGACACGGCCGGTGCCTCGCTCTTGACGAGCGTGAGCACCTTGGAGCTGCCCTGATCTGCGGACATGCCACCCCCTTGAGGTCGCGGACGGTCGCGTACGGCGCGCCCGTCGGAGGAACGCAGCCTCCACCTGAATACCGGAGCCGGGGCTGCGGCAAACGCGGTTCCAGCAGAATGTCACATGTCGGCAACGCGCTGTAGCGCCAAGTCGACATATAACTCCAGCGATAGAGCGGAATGAGCCGGTTCTGTCGGGAAACCGGGCCGCGATCTCCACCCGATCCGGTTACGCCTCGATCCTGTTTGCGGATCGGAGTCGAGCGAAACTCCGGGCGAGCAGCCGCGACACGTGCATCTGGGAGACGCCGAGCTCGGCACTGATCTGCGACTGCGTCAGATTGCTGTAGTACCGAAGGAGGAGGATCCGCTGTTCGCGCTCCGGCAGCTGTACGAGGAGGTGGCGCACGAGGTCGCGGTGCTCGACCCCGGCCAGCTCGGGGTCCTCGTAGCCGAGCCGGTCCAGCAGCCCGGGCAGGCCGTCACCCTCCTGGGCGGCTTCCAGCGAGGTCGCGTGGTAGCTGCGCCCGGCCTCGATGCAGGACAGCACCTCCTCCTCGCTGATCCGCAGCCGCGCGGCGATCTCGTGCGTGGTCGGGGTGCGCCCGTGCAGGGTGGTGAGGTCCTCGGTGGCCGCGTTCACCTGGACCCACAGCTCGTGGAGCCGGCGCGGGACGTGGACGGTGCGCACGTTGTCGCGGAAGTATCGTTTGATCTCGCCGACCACGGTCGGCATGGCGAAGGTGGGGAACTGCACGCCCCGGTCCGGGTCGAACCGGTCGATGGCGTTGATCAGGCCGATGGTGCCGACCTGGACGACGTCCTCCATGGGCTCGTTGCGGCTGCGGAAGCGGGCGGCCGCGTACCGCACGAGCGGGAGGTTCGCCTCGATGAGCGCCCCGCGCACCCGGTTGTACTCGCTGCTGCCCGGCTGCAGGCCCTTCAGCTGCCCGAACAGGACCTGGGTGAGGGCCCGGGTGTCCGCGCCCCGGCTCTGCGGTCTCGGGGGCGCAGGCGGCTCCTCCGGGGCGTCCTGCTGGGGCGGCACCTGAGGCGCCGTACTGGCCGACACGGTCACGCCACCCCTTCAAGTCAACTCATCCGTCAAAAGCGGTCATAGCATCACAAGAGATGTGCACTGTGTGCAAGCACCGTATATCACCGTGTTGAGGGCAAGTTGGGCATAATGGGGTGTTCTGGGTGTAAGTGCCACGAGGGTGGAGAACACAAAACCCCCCACCCGTCGGAGTGGGGGGCCGGTTAGTCCGGAAACCGCATCAGCGTACGGGTTCAGCTCACCAGTTCGGTCATGAACGCACCTATGCCGTGAGCGGCGTCGGAGATGCCCTGGAAGCCTATTTTGACGATGTCGGCCGCCTTCACCGGCTGGGTGATGATCACGAAGAGCACGAACACCACGAGCCCTCCCGTGATCATCTTCTTGGTCTCCATGAGCGGTGTCGGCCTCCCCAACCGGTCCTGCGAAGTCGGGTGAGTCTAACCGGTCGCATGAGGGCACTCACCCGGACTTTATGGACCAATGACCCTGCGTTCCGGGCCGTTTGCCACTGTCCGCGCGGGCGCGGGCGGCGCAGGATGGGGGCGAGCCCACCGGTTCTGGCAGGAAACCGGGGGGTGAGGGACAGGGCCTCGCTGCGGGGCCCGGGTCGTGCGCTTCCCCCTGACGGCGGCCCGGGCATGCAGGCCCCGTCGGCGTCGGGGGAAGCCGCCCGTCCCCCGACGGAGCCTCCCCCGTCCCGTGTGCGGCAGGCCCCGGCTCCGGCCGGGGCCTGCCGCACGTGCGGGGCCGTTCGCCCGGCCGGGCTACTCGATGCCGCCGAGGATGCCGAGGACGGGCTCCACCGGGGCGACGACCGGCGCGAGCTGGTCCGGCAGCGCGCCCAGCTGGTTGAGCTGGTTCAGGTCGTTGAGCTTGGCGCCGATCTCCTGGACGGAACCGGGCATGGCCCCCTCCGGCATGCCCGGGGCCGCCTGCGGCAGGTCGGGCAGGGTGAGCGGGGCCGCGGGCGCGGCGGAGGCGGCGGGTGCGGCGAGGCCCGCGGCGGCCCCCGCGAGGGCGATGGCGGCGAGCATGCGCTGGGTCTTGGTCATGCCGTGTCAACGGCCGAGCGGGCGGCCGGTCACGCCGGGCCCGGGGTGCGCCACCGGTCGGAGTACGCGCGGGCGCGGCCGCGAGGGCCCCCGGGTTCGGATCGCCGACGGTTCGGGCGGCTCCCCGTTCGGCCGGCTCCCCGTTCGGGCCGGAAACCGCCGAGAGCCCCGGCCCTTGCGGGACGAGGCTCTCGATTCGGAGCGGTAGCGGAGGGATTTGAACCCCCGATGGGTTGCCCCATACTCGCTTTCGAGGCGAGCTCCTTCGGCCACTCGGACACGCTACCGAGAGAGATCCTAGCCCAAGGACGCCCCAGTTCTGAAATCGGTGTCCCGGCAGCCGCGCCGAGCGGCCGCGCGGGGCCCGTGCAGCGGGTCTCACAGCTCCCGGAAGAAGTCCGTCAGCTGTCGCGCGCACTCCTCGGCGAGCACCCCGCGGATCACCTCCGGACGGTGGTTGAGCCTGCGGTCCCGTACGAGGTCCCACAGCGACCCCGCGGCCCCCGCCTTCTCGTCCCCCGCCCCGTAGACGACCCGGGCCACCCGCGCCTGGACGAGTGCCCCGGCGCACATCACGCACGGCTCCAGGGTGACCACGAGGGTGCACCCCGGAAGCCGCCATTCCCCGAGCTGGGCGGCGGCCCGGCGCAGCGCCAGGACCTCGGCGTGCGCCGTCGGGTCGCCGGTGGCCTCGCGCTCGTTGTGCCCGGTGGCGAGGAGCTCCCCGTCCGGGCCCAGCACGACGGCGCCGACCGGCACGTCGCCGGCCGGCACCGCCCGGGCGGCCTCCTCCAGCGCCAGGCGCATGGAGTCCCGCCACGGGTCCCGTACGGGATCGGGGCCGTGCGTGGGGTGGTGCTCGGTGATCACTAGCGGACGGCCTCCAGTACCTCGGTCGCGCCGAGCGAGTCGGCGATCTCCGCGAGGGCGTCCCCGTCCAGGGCCATCAGTTCCTTGTGGCTCACCCCGAGGTCGTCCAGCAGCCGGGGGTCGCCGAGCGGGCCGGCCGGCACGGGTTCGGCGCCCGTTCCGGTCCGCTCGTCCTCGTCGTCCGCGTCGGCGAACGCGGCGATCCTCTCCTCCTCGCCGTCCTCGGTGCCGTCCAGGTCCAGTTCGTCGAGTTCGTCGTCCTCCTCGTCGCTGCCCAGCAGCTCGTCGGTCAGCATCGAGCCGTAGGAGCTGCGGGAGGCCAGGGCGGCGTTCGAGACGAAGTACCGCGGGTCCTCCTCGCCGTCCACGCGGACGACGCCGAACCAGGCGTCCTCCTGCTCGATGAGGGCGACCACCGTGTCGTCGTCGACAGCGGCGGCACGGGCGAGATCGATCAGATCACTGAGGGACTCGACGTCGTCGAGTTCCATGTCGCTCGCTTCCCACCCGTCTTCGGTGCGCGCGAGCAGTGCGGCGAAATACACCGTGACTCTCCCACTGGTCATAGGCGTGCCGGTTGGAGGTCCCCCCGGCCGGAGGTGGGAAGGGTTGGAACGGCCGTCCTGCTCGCCGCTTCGTGCCCCGCCCAATCGGCATCGTGGCAGAAACAGCGGCTTTGCGAGAGGTCTTCCGCGCTTGCGTCGTGCCGCGCCGTGTGCCGTGGCGCGTACCGCACGGCCCGCAGGCCACCCGTGGCTCCCGGGTGTACGGCAGGGCGGAGCGGCTTCCGGGGCGGGCACGCGGTACCGCCGACCGGCGGTCGCCCGTGCGCGTGGCTCCGGCGCGGCTGCGGGCGCGGCTCCTGCGGGGGCCAGGCGGTACGGGCGGTGCCAAAGGGGCGTGCGGTGCGTGCGGTGCCGGTGGTGCGGCCGCGGGTGCGGCCCGTGGAACGGCCGTGGAACGACCGGTGATACGCCCCGCTGCCGCCGGGCGGCGACCCACGCCCGGCGCCGCCCGTCGTCACCAGCGGAAGGTGCGCATGCGCATCTGCTGGCGCATCCGGGCCGCGCGGGCGCGGCGCGGCTGGACGCGGTCGCGCAGGGCGCGCGCCTCCATCAGGTCGCGCAGGAACTGCGCGCGGCGCGCCCGGCGCTGCGCCGCCGTTTCCGGCACCCCGTCCTCGCCGCCACCGCCGCGGTCGTTTCTTCTCGGCTGCGTGTCGGGCATCGGCCACCACCCACCCTGGCTGGTCCGGTCGTCCTCCTCCGCCGGCGCGAAGCAGACCCCCCGCACCCCCACCTTCCCCCGGTCGGGCCGATTGATGCCACCCCCATGCAGGTCAGCTGCAGGTCAGATGCAGTGCAGGCGCCGGTCAGGCATCGTCCGTGAGGGTGGGGACGACGGCCACCGGACCGTGCGCGTGGTGCAGGACGGCGTGCGCCACCGAGCCGATCGTCACGTTCCGGATGGTGCGCCGCGGGTGGTGCCGGCCCACCACGACGAGGGCCGCGCCGCGCGAGGCCTCGACGAGGCGGCCCGCCGCGTCCCCGGGGACGGCGGCCTGGACGACGGGCACCCCGGGCCAGCGCTCCCGGAACGGGCCCAGCCGTTCCGTCTGTGCGCGCAGCATCTCCCGCTCGGCCGGGACGGCGTCGGCGCCGTCCGCGAGCCCTTCCGGGGTGAGCACGGCGAACGGCGTGTCGACCATCACGAGGGGCGTCGGCGGGATGGCGTACGCGGAGACCACCTGGACGGTGGTCCCCCGCGCGGCGGCCTCCGTGAAGGCGAAGACCAGGACGTCGTCCGGGGTCTCGGCGGCGTGCAGGCCCAGCACCACCCGGTCGGCGGAGGCGTCCGGGCCGGCCTCCGCCGTTCGCGCCTCGTGCGGGACGACCACCACCGGGCAGCGCGCGGTCGCGGCCACGGCGCGGCTGTTCGAGCCGAGCAGCAGGGCTGCGAAGCCGCCGCGCCCGCGGGACCCCATGACCAGCGTCCGGGCCTCGGAGCCGATCACCCGCAGCGCTTCGGGCACGGAGCCGGTGAGGGCCTCGTAGCGCACCTCGGCGGGCAGCTCGGGGGCCTCGGCGAGCAGGTTCCGGATCCGCTCGGCCACCGGGTCGTCGTACTCCTTCGGGGCGGCGTGGGACAGGACCTGGCGGCGGGCCGTGTACAGCTGGGAGGTGTCGGGCAGCACGTGGGCGACGAGCAGGCCCGCGCCGTGCCGGAGGGCGGCCTGCCGGGCCCACTCCAGCGCCCGCAGGCTGTGGTCGGATCCGTCGACGGCCGCGATCACCGGTGCGCTGCTGCTCACCCGTCCAGCGTGCTGGGCGCGGGGCCGGGCCGCATCCCAAGGACGCCCGGGGACGTGCCGGTGCCGCCCCGGGGGACTGCGGCCGGGCGCGGCGGGGAAACCACGGGGGAGCACGGCCGGGCGCGGCGCGCCGTCGGGGCGCACGGGGGTGCGCACACCGCGTAGCCTTTCGGATGTGGGTCGCGCGAACGTTGCGGCCGTTTTTTGCAGGTCGCAGGTCGAAACCCGACTCTTGAGCTTTGGAGGATGTAGTGCGTTTGCAGGTCGTCGATCACCCGTTGGTGGCGCACAAGCTGACCACTCTGCGCGACAAGCGCACCGACTCCCCCACCTTCCGCCGTCTCGCCGACGAGCTGGTGACGCTCCTCGCGTACGAGGCCACACGCGACGTGCGCACCGAGCAGTCGGACATCGAGACGCCGGTCGCCCCGACCACCGGTGTGAAGCTCTCGCACCCCCGCCCGCTGGTCGTGCCGATCCTGCGCGCCGGCCTGGGCATGCTGGACGGCATGGTGCGGCTGCTGCCGACCGCCGAGGTGGGCTTCCTGGGCATGGTCCGCAACGAGGAGACCCTGGAGGCCTCCACGTACGCGACGCGCATGCCGGAGGACCTCTCCGGGCGCCAGGTCTACGTGGTCGACCCGATGCTGGCCACGGGCGGCACGCTGGTCGCGGCGATCCAGGAGCTGATCAAGCGCGGAGCCGACGACGTGACGGCCGTGGTGCTGCTGGCCGCGCCGGAGGGCGTCGAGGTCATGGAGCGCGAGCTCGCGGGCACCCCGGTGACGGTGGTGACGGCCGCAGTGGACGAGCGGCTCAACGAGCACGGCTACATCGTGCCGGGGCTGGGCGACGCGGGCGACCGCATGTACGGCTCGGCCGAATAGACAGTACGGACCAGTACGGACCGCAGCGCGGGCGGCAGTCAGTACGGACCGCACCGCGGACCGGACTGCGCACGGCACGCCTTCGGGGCGCGGGGACGGCCCCGCGCCCCGAACGCGTCAGCAGGTGGCGGCGGGCGCGGGCTGCGGGTTGGCCAGCAGGGCCAGCTCCTTGTCCGCGGCCTCCTGCGGGCTGAGCTGCGTGAAGGCGTCGCCGAGGATCAGGTCGACGTCCGAGCCCTCTCGGGCGTCGTTCTGCAGGGTGTCGCCCTCGATCTGGGTGCCCAGGACCGAGTAGACCGCCTTGTCGGTCTTCGCGGAGCCGAGCAGTATCCCGGTCCCGGGGACCTTCTTGTCGAAGTCGGCCGGGGCGTTGCCGACCTGGCCGATGGCGAAGCCGCGCTTCTTCAGCTCGTCGCCGACGGCCTTGGCGAGCCCCGCGCGCTGCGTGGCGTTGTACACGTTGACCGTGATGTCGCCGGGCTTCGGGAGCACGACCGCCGGAACCGCGCCGGTGGAGGGCGCGGCGGCGGGCGCCGCACCCCCCTTGGGCTTGCCGCCGGGGCAGTTCCCGGCGGCGGTGCCGCGTTTGCCCTGGCCCTCGCCGTCGCCGCGGAACACGTGGATGAGCTGCAGAGATCCGTAGGCCAGCAGGGCGAGACCGAGGACCGCGCCGAGCACGGTGAAGACGATCCGCCGGCGACGCCGAGGTCGGCTCAGACGGGGGTAGGCCGTCCCCGTGACGCGGTACTTTCCGCCCATGCCGGGGGGAGTGAGCATGCTCATGGGCGCAGCGTAATACCGGCCGCGGTCGATGCCCACCAAATGATCTGTTGATAGGGCAAGACCGACCCAAAAGGCGCAATTCGCGCAAAAGGCGCCGGGCGTGTCGCTGCGCACCACCGGGTGCGGCCGGATGCCGCCCGGTGCTGCCGGGGTGCTGCCGGGTGAAGCCTGATGGCGCCGGGTGAAGCCGGGAGCGGGCCGGTGGCGTCAGTCCATCTCGAGGACGCGCGCGTGCAGCACCTGACGCTGCTGCAGGGCCGCGCGCACGGCGCGGTGCAGACCGTCCTCCAGGTACAGGTCGCCCTGCCACTTCACGACGTGCGCGAAGAGGTCCCCGTAGAAGGTCGAGTCCTCGGCGAGCAGCGTTTCGAGGTCCAGCTGCCCCTTGGTCGTCACCAACTGGTCGAGCCGGACCGGGCGCGGGGCGACGTCCGCCCACTGCCGGGTGGTTTCCCTGCCGTGGTCGGGGTACGGCCGCCCGTTTCCGATGCGCTTGAAGATCACACGGAAAGCCTACCGGGCCGGCGGCTGCGGGCGCAGCCTCGCACCGGCGGTGCAAAGGTGGCGTACAGGGCTATATCGGGAGTGAGTGTCGTATGAGCGAGAGCACCGACCCCGCGTCGCCGGCCGACCGGATCGCCGCCGGATACGCCTTCACCGGACCGGCGCTCGACCTGGGCGCCCTGCTCTGGGACGGAACCTGCCTGCCGGACCGGCAGATCCGCGTCCCCCTCGCGATGCTGAACCGGCACGGCCTGGTCGCCGGCGCCACCGGCACCGGGAAGACGAAGACGCTGCAGCTCATCGCGGAGCAGCTGTCGGCGGCCGGAGTGCCGGTCTTCCTCGCCGACGTCAAGGGCGACGTGTCGGGGATCTCGGCGCCGGGCGCCCCGAGCGACCGGACGGCGCAGCGCGCCGGGGAGGTCGGCCAGGACTGGCGGGCCGCCGGGTGCCCCGCCGAGTTCTACGCGTTGGGCGGGATCGGGACGGGCATTCCGCTGCGGGCCACGGTGACCGACTTCGGGCCCGTCCTGATGGCGAAGGTGCTCCGCCTCAACCGGACGCAGGAGCAGTCGCTGGGCCTGGTCTTCCACTACGCCGACGCCAAGGGGTTGGAGCTGGTCGACCTCAAGGACCTGCGGGCGGTCGTCGCCTTCCTCGTCTCCGACCGGGGGAAGGCCGAGCTCAAGGGGATCGGCGGGCTGTCCGCGGCGACGGCCGGGGTGATCCTGCGCGCGCTGACCGCGTTCGAGCAGCAGGGCGCCGACGCGTTCTTCGGCGAACCCGACTTCGACACCTCCGAGTTCCTGCGGACCGCCCCGGACGGGCGGGGGCTGGTCTCCGTACTGGAGCTGCCCGCCGTGCAGGACCGGCCGCAGCTCTTCTCGACCTTCCTGATGTGGCTGCTCGCCGACCTCTACGGCGGCCTGCCGGAGGCCGGCGACCTGGACCGGCCCAAGCTCGTCTTCTTCTTCGACGAGGCCCATCTGCTGTTCAACGGGGCGTCGCAGGCCTTCCTGGAGGCCGTCACCCAGACCGTGCGGCTGATCCGCTCCAAGGGGGTCGGCATCTTCTTCGTGACCCAGTCCGCCAAGGACGTGCCGGGGGACGTGCTCGCCCAGCTCGGCAACCGGGTGCAGCACGCGCAACGCGCCTTCACCCCCGACGACGCAAAGGCCCTCAAGGCCACGGTGCGGACGTTCCCCCGCTCGGAGTACGACCTGGAGGAGCTGCTGACGGGACTGGGGACCGGCGAGGCGGTGGTCACCGTCCTCGGCGAGACCGGCGCGCCGACCCCGGTGGCGGCGACCCGGCTGCGGGCCCCGCAGTCCCTGATGGGCCCGGTCGGGGCGACGGACCTGGAGCGGGCGGTCAGGTCCTCGCCGCTGTACGGGCGGTACGCGCAGCCGGTCGACCGGGAGTCGGCGTACGAGCGGATCAGCGCCGAGCAGGCTGCAGCCGAGGCGGCGGCGGAGGCGGCAGCGGCGGCAGCGGCGGAGTCCGAGTCGGCGGCGCAGGAGTCGGCTCGGACGGAACGGGCGGAGAGGTCCGCGAAGGCCGGGCAGGAGCCGTCCCTGGCCGAACAGGTCGTCGGGAGCGGGCTGTTCCGCTCGTTGGCCCGTTCGATCGGGACCCAGCTGGGACGGGAGATCTCCCGTTCCCTCTTCGGTACGGCGAAGCGCCGCAGGTGACGGATGGTCACACGGTCGGGTGACACCGGTGCCCCGGCCGCTGACAGACTTCGGCCATGCGGACCGAACTCATCGACACCACGTCCGGCAAGGTCGACCGGGCCCTGCTCGACGCCCGCCGGGCCATCGGAAGCCCCGCCCTGGGCCTGGTGCTGACGCTCGTCATCGTCACCGACGAGGAGAACGCCTACGACGCCCTCCGCGCGGCCTCGGAGGCCGCGCGCGAGCACCCGTGCCGCATCATCGCGGTGATCAAACGCACCTCGCGCGGCCCGTACAAGCTGCCCCAGACCCGCCTGGACGCCGAGCTGCGCGTCGGCTCCGACGCCGGCAGCGGGGAGATCGTGGTGCTGCGCCTGCACGGGGCGCTCACCGGCCAGGCGGGTTCCGTGGTCCTGCCCCTGCTGGTGCCGGACGCCCCCGTGGTGGCGTGGTGGCCGGTCGACTCTCCCGCCGACCCGGCCCGGGATTCGCTGGGCGCGCTCGCGCAGCGCCGGATCACGGACGCCGACGCGACCGCGGACCCGCTGGCCGCGCTGGCCGAGCGGGGGGCCTCGTACGCCCCCGGCGACACCGACCTCGCCTGGACCCGGCTGACGCCCTGGCGGGCGCTGCTGGCGGCGGCGGTGGACCAGAAGCCGCTCCCGGTGACCGGCGGCGCGGTGGAGAGCGAGGCCGACAACCCGAGCGCCGAGCTGCTGGCGCGCTGGCTGGAGGACCGGCTCGGGGTGCCGGTGGAGCGGGTCGTCACCGACGGGCCGGTGATCACCGGGGTCCGGCTGGACACCGCCGAGGGCCCGATGCGCGTGAACCGCCCCGACGGGGCCCTGGCCGCCCTGATCCTGCCGGGCAGCCCGGACCGCACGGTGGCCCTGAAGATCCGCAGCACCGCCGAGCTGATCTCGGAGGAGCTGCGGAGGCTGGCCCCGGACGAGGTCTACGCCTCGGCGCTGCGCAGGCGGCCGGCCCAGGCGTCGCTCTCCGCGTAGTGGTTGTCGTACACCGGCTGGCTGTCCAGGATGTCCTGGACGGTGGCCTCGCCGGCGCGGACCCGGCCGAGCAGCCGGTAGTAGTCGAAGCGGCCCATGCCGGGCGTGAAGCCGACGAAGACCTCGGCGGTGTGCCCCTGGTGGGGGGCGAAGGCGTGCTTCACGCCGGGCGGGACGGAGAGGAAGTCGCCGGCGGTGAGGGTCTTGACCTCGTCGCCGACGAGGACGTCCAGGCGCCCGGACAGGACGTGGAAGAACTCGGTCGCCCTGGTGTGGAAGTGCACCGGGGCGCCGGCCGCGCCCTCCTCGAAGGTGGCCGTGTTGCAGGTGAGTTCGGCGGTGTCGGTGAGCAGGGTGATGGTGCTGCCGGGGCCGTCGGTGATGGTCTCGGCGGTGGCGGCGCGGGTGAGGACCTCGTGTCCTGCGGTCGTCTGCGTCTTCTGCGTCGTCTGCATCGTCTCGCTGTTCATGACCACTAATCTACGGAGCCGGTTGACCGGTGGCAGGGGTCAATCAGAGGGTGCTCTCCCCGGTCAATTCCGGCTTCGGGACGGCCTTCCCAGGTCCCGTCGCAACCTCTCGGCCCTCAGCTCTCGGCCTTGCCCGTCTTCGCCTTCGCGGCCGCCTTCATCTCCTGCTTGTACGCCCGCACCCTGGCCAGGGACTCCGGGCCCGTGATGTCGGCCGCCGACCGGTAGACGTCCGCCTCCCCGTAGCCCCCGGCCGCCTCGCGCCACCCCGCGGGGCGCACGCCGAGCTGCTTGCCGAGCAGCGCGAGGAAGATCTGGGCCTTCTGCTCGCCGAAGCCCGGCAGGTCCTTGAGCCGCTTCAGCAGCTCCGCGCCGGTGTCCGCGTCGGCCCACAGGGCGGCCGCGTCCCCGTCGTAGTGCTCCACCAGGTACGCGCACAGCTGCTGGACCCGCTTGGCCATGGCGCCCGGGTAGCGGTGCACGGCCGGCTTCTCGGAGAGCAGCGCGGCGAACGCCTCCGGGTCGTAGGCGGCGATCGCGTGGGCGTCCAGGTCGTCCGCCCCCATCCGCCGGGCGATGGTGTACGGGCCGGAGAACGCCCACTCCATGGGCACCTGCTGGTCCAGCAGCATGCCGACCAGCGCGGCGAGCGGACTGCGGCCGAGCAGCTCGTCGGCCTCCGGCTGTTGGGCGAGCCGCATCGTGATGTCCATGGGTCCAGCCTCTCGCGCGGCCGTGTTCCCCGCGCGGTCGGCGCACCGCGCGCCTAGCGTGAGTAACCGGAAACGGTCACGACCACGAACGAACACGGCGACACACGGGAGTCGATCGATCATGGCTGAGTTCTCGGAGGGTGCACCCTGCTGGGTGGACGCGATGTTCAAGGACGTGGAGGGCGCGAAGGCCTTCTACGGCGAGGTGCTGGGGTGGAGCTTCGGCGAGGCATCCAGTGAGTACGGCAACTACACGCAGGCCTACTCGGACGGCAAGGCGGTCGCGGCCGTCGTCCCGCCGATGCCGGGCGCGGACGCCCCCTCGCAGTGGTGCCTTTACTTCGCCTCGCCCGACGCGGCTGCCACCGCCGAGAAGATCAAGGCGGCGGGCGGCCAGGTCATGATGGGCCCGATGCAGGTCGGCAGCTTCGGCACGATGGTGATCGCGCAGGAGCCGAGCGGCGCCGTCTTCGGCATCTGGCAGCCCGGCGACCACAAGGGCTTCGAGAAGATGGGGGAGCCGGGGGGCTACGCGTGGGCGGAGGTCTTCACCCGGGACGTGGGCAAGGTGGACGGCTTCCTCCCGCGGGTCTTCCCGTACGGCGCCCAGCAGATGGAAACGGGCGACGGCCCCGAGGCGGCCGGGATGGACTTCCGGGTCTTCAGCGCCGGCGGCCCCGACAAGCCGGTGCTCGGCCGGATGCTGATGGGCGAGGAGTTCCCGCCCGAGATCCCCTCGTACATCCAGGTCTACTTCGGGGTCCCGGACTGCGACGAGGCCGTGGCGAAGGCGCAGAAGCTGGGCGGTGCGCTCCACTTCGGCCCGATGGACAGCCCGTTCGGCCGGTTCGCCGCGCTGGCGGACCAGCAGGGCGCCGCGTTCGCCGTCATCGACATGTCGACGACGTCCGGCGAGACGCCGCAGATGACGGACGTCTGACCGGCCGTCCGGACCGAGGCGCACGGTCGGCCGGGCATCCGCGGCGGGTGCCCGGCCGCCCTCCGCCTTCCGCCTTCCGCCTTCCGCCGTACGACGTCCGTACGGCGCCGCCCGCACGAGTGGGGACCCCTTTCCATGAGCCTGAGCATCCGCAACCGGCTGGCCGGCACCGTCACCGACGTGACCGCCGGCGAGGCCATGACGACGGTGAAGGTCCGGCTGGAGGGCGGCCAGGACATCGTCGCCGCCATCACCAGCGACGCCGCCCGGGAACTCGGCCTCGCGGCCGGTTCGTCCGTCAGGGCCCTGGTGAAGGCCACCGAAGTGGCCCTGGCCACCGTCGCCCTCGACAACATCAGCATCCGCAACCAGCTGGCCGGTACCGTCGCCGGCATCTCCACCGGCGCCGCGATGGCCACGGTCACGGTGGTCGTCAACGACAGCGTGCTCACCGCCGCGGTCACCAAGGACGCCGTCGAGGCGCTCGGCCTGGCCGCCGGGGCGCCGGTGGTCGCACTGATCAAGGCGACGGAAGTCGCCCTGGCCGTCGACTGACCGGCGGACCGCGCCGACGGAGCCGACCGCGCCGACGGGGCCGACCGCGCCGACGGGGCCGGCCGGGCGGATCGGACCGGTCAGGCGGCTGCGGGGTAGTCGCCCAGGGCCGCGAGGAGGAGCACGTACGCGTGGTCCGCCTCCGGTGTCAGCTCGGCCTCGATCTCGTCGTCCGTACGCCCGGCCAGGGTGAGTTCCTGCACGCGCCGGAACAGCAACCGGTCCGCGGCGCCGATCAGGGCGGCGGCGATCCGCGGGGTGATCGCCGGAGCCGTCTGCGCCGTGGCGGCGGCGAGGGCGGCGGCGAGCGCCTCCTCGCGCAGCTCGTGCAGCTCGCGCAGGCGCGCGCCGAGCGTGGGGCTGTCGGCGACCATGCGGGCGAAGGCGGGCCCGGTGAACCCGGCGACCGGGCTGTGCTCGACCAGGGTGGCGCGGAAGGCCCGGCCGAGGGCGGTCAGCGGCGCCTCGCCCGGGGCCCGCTCGGCGACGGCCCGTGCGAGCTGTGCCGTGAACACCTCGTGGTGGTCGAGGGCCAGGTCCTCCTTGCGCGGGAAGTAGTTGGTGACCGTCTTCTTCGCGACGCGCGCGGCGGCGGCGATCTCGGCGATGGTCGTCAGTTCGAAGCCCTGCTCGATGAAGAGCCGGGTGGCGCAGTCGGAGATCAGCTGCCTGGTCTCCTGCTTCTTGGACTCACGGAGCCCCAGCTCGGTACCCATGAGTGGAATCTTACCCCCGTAGCAAAATTCCTCTTGCCCCGCGAACTCGCCCTGGCGTAAATTTATGTCCGAGGTAAACGTCGCCTCGTAAGACCCAAGCCCTGCATCCCGATCCCTGCGATCCGGGACCGGTACCTGTCGAGGGAGCCGCCGTGCACGTGATCACCCCCACCGCCACGAACGTCATCGAGACCCCGAACGCCCGTATGACCGGCCTGGCCGCGCCCAGCCGGGGCAGCGCCGAGATCAGCACCTGGACCGTGGCCATGGAGGCCGGTCGCACCGGCCCCGAGCACTCCGTCAGCCGCGAACAGGTCTGGACGGTGACCGCCGGGGCCCTGGAGGTCACCTGTGACGGCCGCACCGAGCGGATCGCGGCCGGCCGGACCGTCGTCCTCCCGCCGCACCTGCTGCGCCGGGTCCACGCCCCGCAGGCGGCCGAGGCGCACGTCGCCATGCGCGCCGACGGGGTGGTCTCCGTCCCCGGCACCGAGGGCACCCGCACCCTGCCCTGGGCCTCCTGAGGCCGGCGGTCCCCGCGCATGGACGAGCGGGCCGAGCCGGGCGAGCCGCGGCGCGACGTGTGGGCGACGGGCGCCGCCTACGAGCGGTACATGGGCCGGTGGAGCAGGCTCGTGGCGGAGGAGTTCGTACAGCGGCCGGCGGACGCCGCCGACGGGCTGCGCTGGCTCGACGTGGGATGCGGAACGGGGGCGCTGACCGCGGCGGTCGCCGCCCGGCGGCGCCCCCGGCTCGTGGTGGGAGTCGACCGGTCCCCCGGCTTCGTGGCCACGGCCCGCGCGTCCGCGCGGCACTCCGCCCCGGAGCACTTCGTCGTGGCGGACGCGATGTGCCTGCCGGCCCGCGACGCGGAGTTCGACGCCGCCGTCAGCGGCCTGGCGCTCAACTTCCTCCCCGACCCCGCCGCGGCGGTCGCCGAGATGGCCCGGGTGGTCCGGCCGGGCGGCCTCGTTGCGGCGTACGTGTGGGACTACGCCGAGGGGATGGGCCTGCTGCGCCGGTTCTGGGACGCCGCCCGGCGGGTGGACCCCTCCGCCGCCGCGCTGGACGAGGGCCGGCGGTTCCCGTTCTGCCGCCCGGAGCCGCTCCGCGCCGCATGGTCCGGCGCCGGGCTCGCCGACGTCCGCGTGGCCGCGATCGAGGTGCCGACCGTCTTCGCCGACTTCGCCGACCTGTGGGCGCCCTTCCTCGCCGGACAGGGCCCCGCCCCCACCTATACGGCCGCCCTGTCCCCGGCGGGCCGGACCCGGCTGCGCGACGCGCTCGGGGCGGCCGTCCCCCGCGGCCCGGACGGCTCCGTCGCGCTGACCGCCCGCGCCTGGGCGGTCAGCGGCCGCAGACCACCCCGCACCCGCCCCCGCCCGTAGGAGCGACGGCGACGACCGGCCTGCGTGATCAGGCCTCGGCGGCGGCGCGGCGCGGGGCGCTGTGGAAGACCTGGGCGGTGTGCCAGGACCGGTGGGCCGCCGCTATGGGCAGGGCGCCCGGCCGGGGGCCGAGGAGCGGGCGGCCCGCGAGGGCGGTGACGTGCTCGCGGGCGGCGGGACTGCGGCCGACGAAGCGCTGGGAGACCAGGATGCGGTGGCCGTCGCCGATGCCGAGGACGCCCTTGTCGAAGAGCTTGTGGTGCAGGGAGCACAGGCACAGCCCGTTGTCGATCTCGTCGGGGCCGCCGAACGCCCACCAGTGGACGTGCGCGGCCTCCAGCCCGACCGGGACCGCCCCGATCCGCCCGTCGTAGCCGCAGAAGGCGCACTGGTACTCGTACGCCGTCAGCACGAGCTCCCGCATCCGGCGGTCCCGCTGCTTCCGGGCGGCGGAGAGCCGCTGCGTCTGTTCCGGCTCCGGCTCCAGGCCGACCGCCGCGCACAGGTCGCCGTGGAGCGAGGGCGGGAAGTTCAGGTCGAGCAGGACCCGCACCATCCGCCCGAGCAGCGAGGGCTCCCGCTGCAGCGCCGCCCGCAGCTCCGGCGCGAGCCGCCCCGCGGCTCCCGCGGCCCGCAGCTCCCGGACCCCGCTGCCGGGGCTGCCCGGTCCGCGATCGGTCCGCACCTCCCACACCCCGTCGCTCACGAGGTGGTGGAAGGGGTAGGCGGGCGTCGTCCTGTGGGTCGGACCGTACTCGGCCAGCAGCTGCTTCAGGTCCTCTTCCACGGCGCCGTACTTCAGCTCGGCGTCGGCGTCCTGTTGGAACCGGCCGAGCGCGTACAGGAACAGCAGCGGCTTGTGCGGGGCCCGCGCTCCGCCCCTGGTCCACTGCCGCAGCTTCGCCGTGCTCTCGACCCAGTCCACGAGCAGTGATCGTAGAACGAGTCGGAAACCGGGACGGGAAAACGCCGAAGGATTTCGAACTCGTGAGGGGTTGCCCCCAACACGCTTTCCAAATGTTCGTACGGGGGTCCGGCGGGGGTCGTGGGTGTTCTGACCTGCGGTGGAGCGTTCGGGGTGGCCCACTTCGGGCAGCCGCGGACGGAGGTGAATGCAACCAGAACCGCAACCACTGCTCGGCTACTTGCGGCCCTCGGGGCCGTACCACTGGAGGGGCTGGCCGGTTACTGCGGCGATGCATTCGAAGTCGTGGTCGCAGTGCAGGAGGGTGAGTCCCCGCAACTCGGCAGTCGCGGCGACGACGAGGTCCACCGCACCGGCGCTACGGTGCTTGCCTTGCTTGGTGAGGGCCTCCTGGACCTGCCAGGCCCGGTCGTAAGCGCGGTCGTCGACGGGGACCCAGCCGAAGATCAGCCGCATGTCCTCGATGCCGCGCGCCCGGTCGGCAGCTGCTCGGGCGCTGTAGAAGAACTCCAGCTCGGTGATGGGGCATGTGGCGACAAGGCCGGCGGCCGCCGCCTGGTCCCAGCCGTACTGTTCCGCGTCGCCCCGCATGAAGCGGGCGAGGGCGCTGGTGTCGATCAGGTAGAGAGCGGCGTTCACCGTCGGTAGTTCCGCTTGTCCTCGAAGAGTGTCAGATCGAACGCGCCTTCGTCGGCCGCGGCGCGCAGGCGGGTCAAGGCCAGCGCCCGCCGCCTGTTCTCCAGCACCTCGCGCAGGGCTGTGTTGACCGTGTCCTTCTTGGTGCTGGTTCCCAGGGCTTTGGCGACGTCTGCCACCAGGTCGTCATCGAGATCAATCACTGTCCGACTCATGCGTACCCCCTTATATCAACTATGAAATCAATTATATCTCCCATGCTTCATCGATGCCATGGGTCGTCCCTCGGGCTGAGATCCAGGTGTGCTGGATGGACGTTCACGTCGGCATGACGCTGTGGATCCGGGAGAGCGTGAAGACACGCTCGTCTTCTCGCAGGTGGCACCAGGCTTCGAGGTAGGGCGGGTCGAGTTCGAGGCGGCTGAGCGTGCGCACGGTCCGGTTGCCGGAGGTGGCGACGTACTCGACGGTGATGGCCTGACCGGCGTCGATGGCGTGGGAGAGCTGGCGGACGTCGCTGTACGGCAAGTGCTTCGCCCACCCGGCGACGATCTCCTCGGTGTCGGTGTCGGTGTCGGTGTCAAAGGGGACCCTGCTGCCGAACGGGTCGGGATCCGGCGTGGTCAGTGGAGCGGTGAGCAGCCGGGCGGCCAAGGCGCTCGGGTCGGTGGCGGCCGGTTTCCTCGTGGCGTCGCGGACCGTCTTGCGGCGTTCGGCGCCGCCGCCGGCCCGTCGCGGGGTCGGTACCGGGGCGGCGGCCCTCTGCAGTCGGGTCTTCTCGATGCGTACGGTTCCGTCGGCGCTCTCGGCGAGGGGGGCGTAGCCCTCGGCCCGGAGTGCGGCGAGGGTCGCGTCGAGCGGGCTGCGGCTGACCAGCACCGTGGGCGCGAGCCGTCGCAGCCCGAGTTTGGCGAGCTTGCGGTGGGCGGCGAGCTCGGTGAGGAGCGTCGGCTCCTCGCCGTGGATGACGCAGGCGGCGGGGGCGATGCGCACGCGGCCGTGACTGCGGGCGGTGTCGGTGATGAGATAGGTCAGGGGCTGGGGGAGCGGCCCGGAGGCGACGGCGGCCAGGTCGGCTGTGAGGCCGTCAGGCGAGTGTCCGGCATCCAGGGCCCGGCGGACACTGCCGGTACTGAACCGCCAGACCGAGGCCGTGCCGCTGGTCTCGCGGTCGGCGACGGAATCCAGCAGCGCGGCGAGTGACGCGGATGGCGTGCCGGTGACGATCGCGGTGAGGTCGGCGCCGATCCGTGCCGTTCGGGTAGCCGTGGGCAGGAGCCGTCGGCACGCGGCGGACAGTCCTGCGGTGTCGTCTTCCAGCAGCGCGGTACCAAGGGGAGACAGCGCGCCGCGAGCGAGTGTGCCGAGCAGCTCGGCCTCGCGGATCACTGTGGCGAACGGTGTCGCGTCCTGGGGTGACGCGTCGGCGAGAGGCCGATACCAGGCCACCAGCGGCCCCAGGTCGGAGCCGGTGGCCGTGCCGCGCCCAGCCGGGAGCTGTGCCGCCGCGTGGAGCAACCCGTGCCGGGCCTGTAGGCAGCCGCCGCAGGGAGGTGTCCCCGCGAGGGCGGGGAGCGCCTTGTTGTCCTCGTCTCGTGCCTGAGTAGGGGTGAGGGCCAGGCTGTGCCATGCGTGGAGCAGTACGGTGAGCCGTTCGGCGGGCTCCTGGTCCGCCCAGGCGTCGTATGCCTCGGTGGGTACCACGCGGTCATGGTCCCGGCCCAGCAGTCCGGCCGCGTACGCCGTCTCCAGGGTGAGGCGTACGACGGCTTCGTCAGCCTGGGCGGCCTTGCCGATCCGGGCCAGCTCACGTGCACCGATCCCACCGGACTTGAGCCTGGTCGGAGCGGACGCGGAACAGGCGGCCAGGACCGACGCGGCCTGGGCGGCGAAGGCCGTGGCCGCGGCCGCGGCCTCCCGCTCCACCTCGGCGGAGCTGACGGGCACCAACTGCGGGGAAGGCGGAAGGGGATCGAACGGGGCGTGCCAGCCCGGCCCGCGCAGCGCCAGCGCGACTTCGACGGGCATGCGCGCGGGGCCGTACCGGTGGCGGTCCACGATCAGGAGTCCCCGGTCGAGTGCCCATCGCGCGCCGGGTTCGAGCTCGGGCCCGGACGACCCGAACATGATGAACCGCCGCTGCCCCGCGGTGGAGTCCGCTCGGCGGGCGAGCAGCTTCCGGGTGACCGCGGGTGCCCGTGCCACGACTTCGGCGACGGCTCCCGGGTCGTTGTGGTGTTCCACCAGGGCCGCCAGCCGCTGCTGCTTGGTGCTCGGCGGCTTGGTACCGAGTGCCACCAGCATGGCGCGGAGCTCCTCAGAGGTCGCGCCTGCCAGCAGCTTCTCCAGAGGGGCGTCCAACCCCAGAGGTGCCTCCCACGCCTGCCGCAGGGGAGAGGCCATGCGGAGTGCCCCTGCGCCGTCCGGCCACACCAGGGCATGATCGGCCAGCGCCTCCAGGATGAAGTCCAGACCGCGAGCGGCTTCGCCGTCCGCTGCTCCCAGCAGCTTCGCCAGGTCGTCGCGCGACGCGGGCCCTCCCCGCGCCGCCAGCGCCTCGGCCACTTGCAGGCACGGCAGCGTGAGTGGCGGCAGGGCGAGTGCCACCGAACCCGGGCGCTGGAGGCGGTCCGCCAGCTCACCTACCGTGCGCGGTTCTGGAGCCGCCGCCGCGTCCTTCCGCGTGGCGAGTACGCGTGCCAGGCGCGGAGCGTCGAGCGAACCCAGCCAGGCTGCCAGCGTTGATCGGGACTTCATGGGGCACCTCGTAGGACCAGGCAGCATCACCGGGAACGGCCCCGGCGCAGGGCCAAGCATGGTGCATACGACCGGCGGCGCGGGTGACGAACGGGAGCGGTTCCTCCTTGGGGACTGCGTTTCGCGGGCGGTTTTGCGCGAACCTTGGAATGTCCCGATTGGGGGGATGTGAATGCAACCGGAACTGCAGCCAGGGCATGCCGAAGAGCCGGACCGCAATCAACGGTCCGGCTCTTCGTTTCGCCTGTTCAGGCGGCTGCGGAGGATACGAGATTCGAACTCGTGAGGGGTTGCCCCCAACACGCTTTCCAAGCGTGCGCCCTAGGCCTCTAGGCGAATCCTCCGCGACGAACAATACAAGACGATGAGGGGTGCTCGCGAACTCGATCCCGGGGGGCTCCATCCGCTAGGGTGGGGTCAGCCCCTCACGTGGCGCTATCTCACCCAACTCCCCCAGGGCCGGAAGGCAGCAAGGGTAAGTGGGCTCTGGCGGGTGCGTGAGGGGCGCTTTGCGTTCCGGGGCGGGCTCCGGGAGGGCGGGCGGGCCCGCTTTGTCGGCGGGCCCCGATAACCTCGTAGACGTGTCGTCCCTTGCGCTGTACCGCCGCTACCGCCCCGAGTCGTTCGCCGAGGTCATCGGGCAGGAGCATGTCACTGCTCCGCTGATGCAGGCCCTGCGGAACAACCGGGTCAATCACGCGTACCTGTTCAGCGGGCCCCGCGGCTGTGGCAAGACCACCAGCGCGCGCATCCTCGCCCGGTGCCTGAACTGTGAGCAGGGCCCCACGCCCGATCCCTGCGGCGAGTGCCAGTCCTGCCGGGACCTGGCGCGCAACGGTCCGGGCTCGATCGACGTCATCGAGATCGACGCCGCTTCGCACGGTGGTGTGGACGACGCCCGCGACCTGCGCGAGAAGGCCTTCTTCGGCCCGGCCTCCAGCCGGTACAAGATCTACATCATCGACGAGGCGCACATGGTCACCTCGGCGGGCTTCAACGCCCTGCTGAAGGTGGTCGAGGAGCCCCCGGAGCACCTCAAGTTCATCTTCGCGACCACCGAGCCCGAGAAGGTCATCGGCACCATCCGGTCCCGGACGCACCACTACCCCTTCCGGCTCGTGCCGCCCGGGACCCTGCGGGAGTACCTGGGCGAGGTCTGCGGGCGCGAGGGGGCCAAGGTCGAGGACGGCGTGCTGCCGCTCGTCGTGCGCGCCGGCGCCGGGTCGGTCCGTGACTCCATGTCCGTCATGGACCAGCTGCTGGCGGGCGCGGGCGACGAGGGCGTGACGTACGCCATGGCCACGTCCCTGCTCGGCTACACCGAGGGGTCGCTGCTGGACTCCGTCGTGGACGCCTTCGCCGCCGGGGACGGGGCCGCCGCGTTCGAGGTCGTCGACCGGGTGATCGAGGGAGGCAACGACCCGCGCCGGTTCGTCGCCGACCTGCTGGAGCGGCTGCGCGACCTGGTGATCCTGGCCGCCGTGCCCGACGCCGGGGAGAAGGGCCTCATCGACGCCCCCGCCGACGTGGTCGAGCGGATGCAGGCCCAGGCCTCGGTGTTCGGGGCCGCCGAGCTGAGCCGCGCCGCCGACCTGGTCAACACCGGGCTCACCGAGATGCGGGGCGCGACCTCGCCGCGGCTGCAGCTGGAGCTGATCTGCGCCCGGGTGCTGCTGCCCGCCGCCTTCGACGACGAGCGGTCCTTCCAGGCCCGGCTGGAGCGGCTGGAGCGCGGCGGCGCCGCCCTGGCCGCGGCCGCCGGCGCCGGGCTCCCCGGTGCGGGGGTTCCCGTCGCCGCTGCGGCCGCCGTCCCGCCCATGGGGTACGTGCCCGGGCCCGAGGCGCACGCCATGGCCCCGGTTGCGGCCCCCGCGGCTCCGGTCGCGCCGGCTGCGCCTGCCCCCGCGCCCGCGGCCCCGGCGCCCGCTGCCGCCCCGGCTGCTGCCGGCCCGGCGCCCGCCGCCGCTCCGCCCGCCGCCGCTCCGCCCGCCGCGGCCGCGCCCGCTCCTGCCGCCCAGCCCGGGGCCTGGCCCGGGGCCGCGCAGCCCGGGTCCGGGGCCCGGGGGGCCTGGCCCACCGCGGCCGCGCCCGGCCAGGGCGTCCCGGCGCCCGCCGCCGCGGACCCCGCCCCCGCCGTGCAGGCCCCGGCCGCGGCCCCGGCACCCGCCGCCGCTGCCGCGCCGTCGCCCGGCATGGCCGCCGGCGCCGGGCAGGTGCAGGCGATGTGGCCGCAGATCCTGGAGGCCGTCAAGAACCGCCGCCGCTTCACCTGGATCCTGCTCAGCCAGAACGCCCAGGTCACCGGCTTCGACGGGACGACCCTGCAGCTCGGCTTCCCGAACGCCGGAGCCCGCGACAACTTCGCCAGCAGCGGCAGCGAAGAGGTGCTCAAGGCCGTCCTGGCCGAGCAGTTCCAGGTCAACTGGAAGATCGACGCCGTGCTGGGCCAGGGCGGGAACCCCGGACCGGCCGCGGCCTCCGCGTACGCCGCCCCGGCCTACGGCGCCCCGGCCGCGCCCGCCTACAGCCCGCCGCCCGCACCCGCGCCCGCCCCGGTGCAGCCGACTCCGGCCGCCCCGCAGCAGCCCCGGCCGCAGCAGCCCCCGCAGGCCGCCGCCGCGCCGCAGCCGCCCGTCCCCCAGGCGCCCCCGCCGGTGGCCCCGGAGGACGACGTGCCGGAGGAGGACGACCCGGACCTCGTCGAGAGCGCCCTCACGGGGCACGAGCTCATCGTGCGGGAGCTCGGGGCCACCGTTCTGGAGGAATACACGAACGACTAGGGGGCCGCGTTTGGGTGGCCGCACGAAGGGGCGGTCGCCCGGCGGGCTAGGCTGCATGGCGTGAAGGTCCTCGTCATCGGCGGCGGCGCCCGCGAACATGCCCTGTGCCGCTCTCTGTCCCTCGACCCCGACGTCAACGCGCTCTACTGCGCCCCCGGCAACGCCGGCATCGCCGAGGTGGCGGAGCTGCGCCCGGTCGACGCCCTCGACGGCGCGGCCGTGGCCGGTCTCGCCACCGAGCTCGGTGCCGACCTGGTTGTCATCGGCCCGGAGGCGCCGCTGGTCGCCGGTGTCGCCGACGCCGTCCGCGCCGCCGGCATCCCCGTCTTCGGCCCGTCCGCCGAGGCGGCGCAGCTGGAGGGCTCGAAGGCGTTCGCGAAGGACGTGATGGCCGCGGCCGGCGTCCCGACCGCGCGCAGCTACGTGTGCACCACGCCGGAGGAGGTGGACGCGGCCCTCGACGCCTTCGGCGCGCCGTACGTGGTCAAGGACGACGGCCTCGCCGCCGGCAAGGGCGTCGTGGTCACCGAGGACCTGGACGCCGCCCGCGAGCACGCCCTGGCCTGCGACCGCGTCGTCATCGAGGAGTACCTCGACGGCCCCGAGGTCTCGCTGTTCGCGGTCACCGACGGCACCACCGTCCTCCCGCTGCAGCCCGCGCAGGACTTCAAGCGCGCGCTCGACGGCGACGAGGGGCCCAACACCGGTGGCATGGGTGCGTACTCGCCGCTGCCGTGGGCCGACCCGAAGCTCGTCGACGAGGTCCTGGAGACGGTGCTCCAGCCGACCGTGGACGAACTGCGCCACCGCGGGACCCCGTTCTCCGGTCTGCTGTACGCCGGTCTCGCGA
Source organism: Streptomyces sp. NPDC029014 (assembly GCF_055564695.1). Classification (NCBI taxonomy): domain Bacteria; kingdom Bacillati; phylum Actinomycetota; class Actinomycetes; order Kitasatosporales; family Streptomycetaceae; genus Streptomyces; species Streptomyces sp. NPDC029014. The sequence goes on along the minus strand of NZ_JBVHVT010000006.1, from coordinate 577 downwards.
TCACCTCGCGCGGCGTGCGCGTCATCGAGTTCAACGCCCGCTTCGGCGACCCCGAGACGCAGGTCGTCCTCGCCCGGCTGCGGACCCCGCTCGCGGGCCTGCTGCTGAGCGCGGCCAAGGGCACCCTGGACGCCGAGCCCCCGCTCACCTGGCGGGAGGACGCGGCCGTCACCGTCGTCATCGCCTCCCACAACTACCCCGGCACCCCGCGCACCGGGGACCCGATCGAGGGCCTGGCCGAGGTGGCCGCCGAGGACGGTCCCGACGCGTACGTGCTGCACGCCGGAACTCGGCGCGAGGGCGACGCCGTCGTCAGCGCGGGCGGTCGCGTCCTGTCGGTGACGGCGACCGGCTCCGACCTGGCGCAGGCCCGCGAGAAGGCGTACAAGGCCGTCGCGAGGATCCACCTCGACGGCTCGCACCACCGCACGGACATCGCCGCCAAGGCGGCCGGCACGGCCTGAGGCCGCCGCGCTGCAGCGCAGCCGTGACGCGGGGGGGGGGGGGGGGGGGGGGGGGGGGGGGGGGGGGGGGAGGGGGGGGGGGGGGTGGGGGGGGGGTGGGGGGAGGCGCAGGA
>NZ_JBVHVT010000005.1:116783-162369 GCF_055564695.1 Streptomyces sp. NPDC029014 | reverse complement strand
ACGAGGTCGTCAAGGTCGGCGACGAGATCGAGGCCCTGGTTCTCCAGAAGGAGGACAAGGAAGGCCGCCTGATCCTCTCGAAGAAGCGCGCCCAGCACGAGCGTGCCTGGGGCACCATCGAGAAGATCAAGGAAGAGGACGGCATCGTCACCGGTACCGTCATCGAGGTCGTCAAGGGTGGTCTCATCCTCGACATCGGCCTCCGCGGCTTCCTCCCGGCCTCCCTGGTCGAGATGCGCCGTGTCCGCGACCTGCAGCCCTACGTGGGCAAGGAGCTCGAGGCGAAGATCATCGAGCTGGACAAGAACCGCAACAACGTGGTCCTGTCCCGCCGCGCCTGGCTCGAGCAGACCCAGTCCGAGGTCCGCCAGACGTTCCTCACCACCCTGCAGAAGGGTCAGGTCCGCTCCGGCGTCGTCTCCTCGATCGTCAACTTCGGTGCCTTCGTGGACCTGGGTGGCGTCGACGGTCTGGTCCACGTTTCCGAGCTGTCCTGGAAGCACATCGACCACCCGTCCGAGGTCGTCGAGGTCGGCCAGGAAGTCACCGTCGAGGTCCTCGACGTCGACATGGACCGCGAGCGTGTCTCCCTGTCGCTGAAGGCGACGCAGGAGGACCCGTGGCAGCAGTTCGCCCGGACCCACCAGATCGGTCAGGTCGTCCCGGGTAAGGTCACCAAGCTGGTTCCGTTCGGTGCGTTCGTCCGCGTGGACGAGGGCATCGAGGGTCTGGTCCACATCTCCGAGCTGGCCGAGCGCCACGTGGAGATCCCGGAGCAGGTCGTCCAGGTCAACGACGAGATCTTTGTCAAGGTCATCGACATCGACCTCGAGCGTCGCCGGATCTCGCTGTCCCTCAAGCAGGCCAACGAGTCCTTCGGTGCCGACCCGGCGTCGGTCGAGTTCGACCCGACCCTGTACGGCATGGCCGCGTCCTACGACGACCAGGGCAACTACATCTACCCCGAGGGCTTCGACCCCGAGACCAACGACTGGCTCGAGGGCTACGAGGCGCAGCGCGAGGCCTGGGAGCGCCAGTACGCCGAGGCGCAGGCGCGCTTCGAGCAGCACCAGGCGCAGGTCATCAAGAGCCGCGAGGCCGACGAGGCCGCCGCTGCCGAGGGTGCTGCCGCCCCGGCCGCCGGCAACGCGGGTGCGGGCATCTCGGGTGGTTCCTACTCCTCGGAGTCGGACGAGACCTCGGGCGCCCTGGCCTCCGACGAGGCCCTGGCCGCGCTCCGCGAGAAGCTGGCCGGCGGCCAGAGCTGATCGCAGGATCGCAGCACACCGCACACACCCGGAGCGATCCGGGAGTGAGCTGAGCTGAAGGTGAGGCCCGTCCCCCTCGGGGGGCGGGCCTCACTGCCGTTCCCGGCAGTGCCCGACACCCTCCGGCACCACCTGCCGGAACCCTCATCACCACTTCCGGCACCGCCCGTTGAATCGCCGCGACGGGGAATGGTGCGGCCCCGCCGGACGTTCACGCCAGAGAACGCGGCGAGGAGGAGCGGTGACGGTGCTTGATCCACGGGGTTTGTACGAATGGGATGCGAAGGGCCTGGCGGTTGCTGACCTGGCACTGGCCCAGGACTCGGCCGGACTGGTCATGCTCTACCACTTCGAGGGGTACATCGACGCCGGCGAGACCGGGGAACAGATCGTCGAGCGGCTGCTCGACGGCCTGCCCCACCAGGTCGTCGCCCGGTTCGACGCCGACCGGCTGGTCGACTACCGGGCCCGGCGGCCCCTGCTCACCTTCCGGCGCGACCACTGGACGGAGTTCGAGGAGCCCCGCCTGGAGGTCCGCCTCGTCCAGGACGCCACCGGCGCCCCGTTCCTGCTGCTGTCCGGCCCCGAGCCGGACGTGGAGTGGGAACGCTTCGCGGCCGCCGTCCGACAGATCGTCGAGCGCCTCGGCGTCCGCCTCTCGGTCAACTTCCACGGCATCCCCATGGGCGTCCCGCACACCCGGCCCGTCGGCATCACCCCGCACGGCAACCGGACCGACCTCATGCCGGGCCACCACAGCCCCTTCGACGAGGCCCAGGTGCCCGGGAGCGCCGAAGCGCTCGTCGAGTTCCGCCTCGGCCAGGCCGGGCACGACGTGCTGGGCGTCGCCGCGCACGTACCGCACTACATCGCCCGGTCCCCGTACCCGGACGCCGCGCTGACCGTGCTGGAGGCGATCACCGCCGCCACCGGGCTCGTCCTGCCCGCCGTGGCCCATGCGCTGCGCACCGAGGCGCACCGCACCCAGACCGAGATCGACCGGCAGATCCGCGAGGGCGACGAGGAACTGGTCGCCCTGGTCCAGGGCCTGGAGCACCAGTACGACGCGGCGGCCGGAGCCGAGACCCGCGGAAACATGATCGCCGAGCCGGTGGAGATCCCCTCCGCCGACGAGATCGGCCGCGAGTTCGAGCGGTTCCTCGCCGAACGCGAGGGCGAGGGCTGATCGGCCGGGACCGATCCGCTAGCCTGGGCGCTCGCGGGCACCGGTGGGAGCGGGCGCCGGCAGCTGCTTTCCCGCGTGGGCGGGGACGAGGGGTGGAGGCAGTAGCGTGCTCAGGGTAGGACTCACCGGCGGCATCGGCGCCGGCAAGAGCGAGGTCTCACGGCTGCTCGCGGGGTACGGGGCGATCCTCGTCGACTCCGACCGCATCGCGCGGGAGGTCGTCGAACCGGGCACGCCCGGCCTCGCAGCCGTCGTCGCCGCTTTCGGGCAGTCCGTGCTGACCCCCGACGGCACGCTGGACCGACCGAAACTCGGATCGATCGTCTTCGCCGACCAGGCCAAGCTCCACACCCTCAACGGCATCGTGCACCCGCTGGTCAGGGCCAGGTCGGCCGAGCTGGAAGCCGCCGCCGGCCCCGACGCCATCGTGGTGCACGACGTACCGCTGCTCACGGAGAACGGCCTCGCCCCGCTGTACGACCTCGTCGTCGTCGTCGACGCCGCCCCGCAGACCCAGCTCGCCCGACTCACCGCCCTGCGGGGGATGGCCGAGGACGAAGCCCGGGCCAGGATGGCCGCCCAGGCCACCCGCGAGCAGCGGCTCGCCGTGGCGACCCTCGTGATCGACAACGACGGGCCGCTGGAGGCGCTGGAACCCCAGGTGCGTGCGGTGTGGGAGGAGCTGACCGAGCGGGCGAAGGCCGCTACCGCCGGGAACTGACGAACGTCCCGTCGCGTTGAACGCGGGAGGAGAGGGAAGGAGCAGACCGTGACCGACACCGAGCCGCAGGCCCCGTCGCCCGGCCCACCGCCCTCGTCGCCCGAGACGCACGTCGTCGACTTCCGCGCCGCCGAGCAACTGCTGGCCGCCCGCGACCCCCACGGCGCGGTGAAGCTCCTCGACTCGGTCATAGCCGCCCACCCGGAGGGCATGGCAGCCCGCCTGCTGCGGGCGCGGGCCTACTTCGCCTCGGCCCAACTGCGGCGTGCCGCCCGGGAGTTCGAGCTGATCGTGGAGCGCGAGCCGGACAACGCCTTCGCCCACTTCGCGCTGGCCCGCACCCACGAGCGCGCGGGCCGGCCCGACCAGGCCCGCAGGCACTTCCGGCTCGCCGCCGCCCTGGACCCCCGCCCGGACTACGTGGCGGCAGCCCGCTTCGACGAGCCGGGCCCCGCCTGACGGCCTGGGCCGGGCTCCCGTGTGCCGGGGTTCCTGCGCGCGGGATTTCTGTGCGCGGGTTTCGTGCGTGCCGGGCCGCTACCGTCGCGGGGGCTCGTACGGGGGGATATCCCGGCCCGGCTGGTAGTGCGGGCCCTGGTGGATGTGGTGGGCCACCACGGCCATGTCCACCGTCGCCAGGACCGCGACCACTCCGCATGCCGCCGCCCAGCCGGGGCGGTCGGTCAGGGAGAACAGGACCGTTCCCCCGGCCGCCCAGAGCAGTCCCCACACGCTCAGCCAGAACCGCAGCCGCAGCGGACTGCGGGCGGTCAACGGCTCGTTTCCGGTACGCATCGGCGCATCGCCTCATCGCCTGACGGCTGGTCGTGACGGTCGTACGGGCCCACGTCCCATGGTGCCACCGGCCCTCCGTACGGCGGGGAACGCGCAGGTCAGCGGGGATTGTCACAGTGCGCGCCTAAACTCGGCGGAAGACACGGAAGACGAGGCGTCCTCCGTCCGGGAGAACGGCAGGGAAGGGGGCACGGTGACACCGCAACCGCCGCAGCAGGCGCTGCTGCGCCACGCCGCCGTCTTCCTGCCCGCCCCCGTCCCGCGCCAGGGCCGGATCGCGTTCTGGGCGCCGGACGGCGACCCGCTGCCCGAGGTCCCGGAGGGGACGGGGACACGCATCGAGGTGGTGCGGCCGCACGGCACCGGCGTGCGGACGCGGACCGTGCCCGCCGTGACCCTCGCCGTCGCCGACGCGCTGCCCCTGCTGGTCCGGGCCCCGCGCAGCGCCGTCACCCATCCGGCGACCCGGGCCTGGGGCGCCGCCGCCACCCATGCGCTCACGCTCGCCGCCCGCGGCCGGCTGCTGCCCGGGCTCACCCCGGACGACGTCGACGCCTGGCGCGCCGGCCCGCTCGACGCCGAGGACGTCGGCCACCTCCGCGCGGTCGCCGCCGCCCTCCCCTGCGAGGGGTACGCCACCCCCCTGCCCGGCCGCCGGCCGCTCCAGCTGCCCGAGCCGGAGGCCCTGGTCCGGGCCTTCCTCGACGCCGTCACCGACTGCCTGCCCCGGACCCCGGCCGCGCCCGTGGCCGCCGGGCGGCCGTTCGCCGCCCAGGAGCCGCAGCGTGTGCCCGGCATACGGGACTGGGCGGCGCAGGTCGCGGCCGGAGCCGACGCCGGGGTGGGGATCTCGCTGCTCCTGGACCTGTCCACCTTCAGCCTCTTCGACTCCGACTCCGACGCCGGCGCGGACGCCGCGGCGGATGCCGGCACGCGGCCGGGCGCGGACGTCGGCGCGGGTGCCGGGGCGCAGGGTGCCGGGCAGGTGGAGCTGCGGCGGGCGGGCGCCGCCCTGGTCCAGGTGCACAGCCTGGCCGACCCCACGCTCGTCATCGACGCCGCGCAGCTGTGGGCCGGCGCCGCCCCCGCCGGCTTCGGGCCGCGCGCCCGCATCGACGCCGTCCTCGCCCTGCGCCGGGCCGCCCGCGTCTGGCCGCCGCTGCTGCGCCTGCTGGACCGGCCCGTCCCCGACCTGCTGCCGCTGTCCGACCCGGAGCTCGAAGACCTCCTCGGCACCGCCGCGACCCGGCTGGCGGCCGCCGGGGTGCCCGTCCACTGGCCGCGCGAGCTGGCCCGTACGCTGTCGGCGACCGCCGTCGTCCGGTCCACCGCGCCCGGCTCCGCCATCGACGGCACCGCCTTCTTCGACGCCGAGCAGCTCTTCGCGTTCTCCTGGGAACTCGCCCTGGGCGGCGACCGGCTCACCCCGTCCGAGATGGAGGCGCTCGCGCAGGCGCACCGGCCCGTGGTGCGGCTGCGCGACCAGTGGGTGCGCGTCGATCCCGAGCTGGTCCGCAGGGCCCGCAAGCGGGACCTGGGCCTGTTGGACCCGGTGGACGCGCTGGCGACCGTCCTGACGGGCACGGCCGAGGTCGACGGGCAGGAGGTGGAGGCCGTGCCGGTCGGCGCCCTGGCCGCCCTGCGGGAACGGCTCACCGGCGACCTCGCCCCGCTGCCGCAGCCCGTCGGCCTGAAGGCGACCCTGCGCGACTACCAGGCCCGCGGCCTGGCCTGGCTGGACCTGATGACCTCGCTCGGCCTCGGCGGGTGCCTCGCCGACGACATGGGCCTGGGCAAGACCGTCACGCTGATCGCGCTGCACCTGCACCGCGACCGCCCCGAGCCCACCCTCGTCGTCTGCCCGGCGTCCCTGCTCGGCAACTGGCAGCGGGAGATCGAGAAGTTCGCGCCCGGGGTCCCGGTGCGCCGCTTCCACGGGGGTGGCCGCAGCCTCGACGGCCTGGCCGGGGGATTCGTCCTCACCACGTACGGGACGATGCGCGCGAGCGCGGCCCGGCTCGCCGGACAGGCCTGGGGCATGGTCGTCGCCGACGAGGCGCAGCACGTGAAGAACCCGCACTCGGCGACGGCGAAGGCACTGCGCACCATCCCGGCCCCGGCCCGGGTGGCGCTCACCGGCACCCCGGTGGAGAACAACCTCTCCGAGCTGTGGGCGCTGCTCGACTGGACCACGCCCGGCCTGCTCGGGCCGCTGACGACCTTCCGGGCCCGGCACGCCCGGCCGGTGGAGCACCAGCAGGAGGAGGACGGGGGCAACGAGGCGGCCGTGGCCCGGCTGGCGGCGCTCGTCCGGCCGTTCCTGCTGCGGCGCCGGAAGTCCGACCCGGGCATCGCCCCCGAACTGCCCCCGAAGACCGAGACCGACCACCCGGTCTCCCTCACCCGCGAGCAGGTCTCGCTCTACCAGGCCGCGGTGGACGAGGCGATGGCCGTGATCGGGGCCAGCGAGGGCATCGAACGACGGGGCATGATCATGAAGCTGCTGGCCTCGCTGAAGCAGATATGCAACCACCCCGCGCAGTACCTGAAGGAGGAGCGGCCCCGGATCCCGCACCGCTCGGGCAAGCTGGCCCTGCTGGACGAGCTGCTGGACACGATCCTCGCGGAGAACGGCTCGGTGCTGGTCTTCACCCAGTACGTGACCATGGGCCGGATCATCGAGCGGCACCTGGCGGCCCGCGGGATCTCGCACCAGTTCCTGCACGGCGGGACCCCGGTCGCGCAGCGCGAGGAACTCGTCGACCGCTTCCAGTCCGGGGAGGTCCCGGTCTTCGTGCTGTCCCTGAAGGCGGCCGGCACCGGGCTGAACCTCACCCGCGCCGGACACGTCGTCCACTTCGACCGCTGGTGGAACCCGGCCGTCGAGGAGCAGGCCACCGACCGCGCCTACCGCATCGGCCAGGACCAGCCCGTCCAGGTCCACCGGATCATCGCCGAGGGCACCGTGGAGGACCGGATCGCCGAACTGCTGGAGGCGAAGCGGGCGCTGGCCGACGCCGTCCTCGGCTCGGGGGAGGCGGCCCTGACCGAGCTGACCGACCGCGAACTCGCCGACCTCGTCTCCCTGAGGAGGCCCGCATGATCACGACGCGGGAGGACCGCCGCCGCACCTTCGAAACCGTGCCCGCCGGTCCGGAGGCCTCCAGCTGGTGGGGCCGGTCCTGGGTGTCGGCCCTGGAGCTCGTGGCCCGGGACCCGGCGCGCCTGGCCCGAGGGCGGGCGTACGCGGCGGAGGGGCACGTGGAGGCCGTCACGGTCACGCCCGGCCGGATCGTCGCCTACGTCCGGGGCAGCCGGGCCCGCCCGTACCGCACGGAACTGGCGCTCACCCCGTTCGACGCCGCCGGGTGGGACGAGCTGCTGGAGGCGGCCGCCGCGGACCCGGCGGCGCTGGCCGCCCTGTTGGAGCGGGAGGTCCCGCAGTCCCTGGCGGGGCGGATCCTGCCCGGGCCGGGCGAGCTCCTGCCGCGCTGCTCCTGCCCGGACACGGCCCGGCCGCCGTGCAAGCACGCCGCGGCCCTGTGCCACCGGGCGGCCCGCCTGCTCGACGAGGACCCGTTCCTGCTGCTGCTCCTGCGCGGCCGCGGCGAGCGGGAGCTCCTCGACGAGCTGGCCCGCCGCAACGCCGCCCATGCCGCGCGCGAACAGCCTGCCGCGGCACCGGACTTCCCCGGGGTGCCGGCGCGCGACGCACTGGCCCGCACCACCCTGCCCCCGCTGCCGGCCCCGCCGGCCCCGCCCGCCGTGCCGGGGCTGCCGCCGGCCTGCCCGGACGAGCCGGACGTGCCGGGCGCCCCGGACCCGCTGGCGCTGGACCAGCTCGCCACGGATGCGGCCGCCCGGGCGCTGGCGCTGCTGCGCACCGGCGAGGACCCGATCGGGGGGCTCACCCTGTGGCAGGACGCCGTCCGCCTGGCGTCCGCGCACCAGACCGCGGGCCTGACCGGCGCGGCCCGGGCCCTCTACCGGGACCTGGCCCGGGCCACCGGCCGCACCACGACCGACCTCGCCCGGGCCGCCGCAGCCTGGCGCCAGGGCGGCCTGCCCGCGCTGACCGCCCTCGAAGAGCCGTGGGATCCGCCGGCGGGCCCCTTCGACCGGGCCCGGCCGGCGCTCCTGGCGGCGTCCCACGGCTCGTTCCGGCCCGAGCGCAACCGGCTGACCTCGGGCAGCCGGCAGCTGCGCCTCGGCCGCGACGGGCTCTGGTACGCGTACGAGTCCCGGCCGGGCAGCGAGGACTGGTGGCCCGCGGGCCGCCCCTGCGCCGACCCGGTCAGCGCGCTCCCGTACTGATCCCGGCCGCCCAGCTGCCGAGGGCGGTGAAGTCCCGGTCGCGCAGGCCGTGACGGGGGTGGATGCGCAGCAGCAGGGCGGGCGCCGGGTGGTGGGCGGCGACCCACTCCCGGTCCCGCGCGTTGATCATGTCGTCGACCCAGGCGAAGGGCCGGCCCGCCGCCCAGGCGAGCAGGGTGCGGGTCTTCCACGACAGCCCGTCGGGGTCGCGGGCGAACAGCTCCGGCCACTCGACGTACGGCAGGTCGCCGGGGAGTCCGATGTGCGGGGCGACCATCGTGTTGGCCTCGTCCATCCACGTCGTGGCCCAGGCCAGTTCGAACGGCAGGGCGAGCAGTCGCGCGCCGTGCGACGGGTGCAGGCGGACCCTCAGACCGCGCCGTGCACTGCGCGAGTCCGGGCTCCGGTACGACATCCAGACGGTGGGCCGCATCCGGTGGCTGGTGTACCCGCGCAGGCCCGCCAGGCGGGACCGGAAGGGGTTGAGGGGGCCGTCGACGTCGAGCAGGAGCAAAGGGCGATCGGTGGTCATGAACCAGCCCGTACCCGCTACACGATGGAGTGAAATGCCTATCGGCTCTATAACCCGAACGGGTTTTGACGCGTTGTCTCCGATGCGGGTGCAGTGCAGCGCCCGTGAACTTTTCCGGAAGGCAGGAAAACTGATGCGTCACAGTCGCCGGAACGGCCTGATCGCGACGGTGGTCGCGGGAGGCGGACTCGCGGTCGCGGGTGTGGGCGGCTTCGCCTACGCCGACGCGGACGCGAGCGGAAAGACCGAGCGCTCGCCTGGGCTGTTGTCCGGAAACCTGGTGCAGCTGCCCGTACACACCCCGGTCAACGTGTGCGGGAACACCGTCAGCATCGTCGGACTGCTCAACCCGGCGGCGGGCAACAGCTGCGCCAACGCCGACGCCGGCCCGTCGGCGGGCTCCGGGTCCGCCACCAGCGGCAGCACCCACGCCGAGGGAACCGCGAAGGACTCCCCCGGGGCGGTGAGCGGCAACGCGATCCAGCTGCCGGTCAAGCTCCCGGTCAACATCAGCGGCAACTCGGTGAACATCGTCGGCGTCGGCAACCCCTCCACCGGCAACACGTCGGTCAACGGCGAGCAGCCCAGCGGGCCCAAGCCACCGCAGCCGGTCAAGCCGGTCGAGCCCGTGCAGCCGACCAAGCCCGTGGAGAAGCCGACGCCTCCGCGCCCGGTGACCCCGCCCGCTCCGGAACAGGAGCACACCCCCGGAGCCCTCGCCCACACCGGGTCCGAAGGCCTCGGCTACCTGCTGCCCGGCAGTGGGGCCCTGCTCCTCGGCGGAGTGCTGCTCTACCGGCGCCACCGCCTCCGGTAGGACCGCGGCGCCCGCAGGGTCACCGCCCCTCGGGGCCCGGCACGGCCGCGGCCCGGGGGGCTTCAACCTGCCCGGCCGCTGCCCCTGCCCGGTCCTCGGGGTCGGGGCCCGGTCCGGGGACGGGTGCGGGCTCCGCGGCGGCCGGCGGGATCCGCCAGGCGTCCAGGACCGCGTCGATCTGTGCGGCCAGCCGGGCTCGGGCCGCGAACCGCGGCACGCCCGCCATCAGCAGCGCGTCGTACTCGGTGTCGACGTGCCGCACCGCCGCCCGCACCGCCACCGTCACGGCCAGCTCGTCCAGTGCCCGGCCGGCCGAGGTGCGCCCGACCCGCCCGCTGCCCCGCACCGAGGCGTGCGCGGCGATCGCCGCCGCCCGGTCGGCCGGGCAGCCCGGGAACAGCCGCCGTATCTCCGCCGCGAACGCCGCCGTGAACCGGGTGTCCTCCGCCGCGCGGCGCAGCCGGTCGCGCTCCCGCCGGCGCGCCCGCGCATCCGCGTCCGCCAGACATGCGCGCTCGGCCCGCGCCAGGGCGGGATCCTCGACCAGGATGCCCTGCCGCTCGTAGCGGCGGCGCCGCTTGTTGAAGCGGACGACGACCGCGGACAGCGAACTGGCCTCCCGCGCCCGGCGGGTGAGCGCGGTGTCCCCGCGCGGCAGGTAGACCAGATGGCCGAGGTCCGCACAGTCAAGGCAGCGCGGCACGCCCGCCTCGCGCACGAGATGCCGCAGCGGGCCCCGGCGGCACTGCGCGCAGTGGATCGGCTTCGCCGACTCGAACACGACCAGGCTCATGACCGTGTGATACCGCCGTTCGGCCCCCTTATCACCTCGTCCGGGGCGACAGCGCCGGATTGGCCAACTGTCCCTCGAATTCAGGAAGTCGCTTACCGTGGGGCCGGGGGCTGGGGTGCGGCTGTGACGCCCGGGGCGCCAGAGACCGAGGGGGAGACATGAGCGGACGTCAGACGACGGCGGAGCGCCGGGCGGTACCGGGCCTTGGCATACCCGGCCCCGGCATACCCGGACCTGGTATACCCGGCCCCGGCACGCGGCCGGGTTCCGAGGCCGGTGCGGCGGACCTCGCCGGGCGGGAGGTCGTCATCGCGCCCGGCGCCTGCACCGGCTGGCACTTCCACCGGGTCCCGCTGATCGCCCTGGTCAAGTCCGGAACGCTCACCCGGATCCTGCACGACGGCAGCACCGTGGTCCACCGGGCCGGAACCAGCTTCATCGAACCCGCCGGCCCCGAACACCTCCACCTCGGCCGCAACCCCGGCACCGAACCGGTCGTGCTGTACGTGACGAGCACGCTCGCCGAGGGCGAGGCCTTCTCCGTGCCAGCCGACGCCCCGCCCGCGGCCGCCCCCTGCGCCTGCCCGGGCCACGCCTGGTGACCGCCCCCCGCGGCATCCGCTCCGGCAGGGACGGCTCCCGCTCAGACCAGGCGGCGTATCTCCCCGCGCACCCGGTAGAAGCCGCCCGAAGCCGCATGCAGCGCGTCCACCACGTACCGGGCCCCCGGCTCCCGGATCCCGCGCGGGAACTGCACGTTCCACGAGCGCTCGAACCCGCTCGACACCACCTGCACCCGCATCCGGTTGCCCTGCTGCACGCACTCCACCACCACACCGTCGGCCGGGGCCGCGGCCACCGACACGCTCGCCACCGCGGCGGCCGAAGCCGCCGGGGTGAACACCGGCAGGGCGGCGGCGGACTTCACGTCCCGGGCCGTCGGCACCGTGCCCTGCTGGGCCGCGCCGATCGCCGCCTCGCTCGCGTCCACGCAGACCAGCGACCCGTCCGTGGTCACCAGGTACAGCCGCTCGTCCAGGTACTGCATGGACAGCGCCGAGCCGCTGCCCGTGCCGAGCTTCCACAGCCGGTTCCCGGCCGCGTCGAAGCAGTAGACGGAGGACGCGGAGTCGCCGGCGAAGACATGGCGGCCGTCGGGGGAGGTCGCGCAGGAGTACACCGCTGCATCACAGCGGTACGAGGCCTCGATCGCGCCGGTGTCCTTCGCCAGCCGCTGCACGGTGTGGCGGCCCGTGCCGGCGAACACCGCGTCCTCCTCCTGCCAGCCGAACAGCACCCCGCCCGCGGTCCTGGTGTGCCACAACTCGCCGCTGCCGTCCGGGGCGTACGCCGTGACGCCGTTGGTGTGGCCGTGGTAGACGGCCTGCTCGTCCGCCCGCACCATCCAGGCGTGGGCCCCGGCGGACCGGCGCGACCACTGGAACTCGTCCTCGTGGTCGATGACCGTCAGACCGCCGTTCGCGTCGGAGACGTTGAGCACGCCCTCCCGGATGTCCAGCCAGAAGATGTCCACGTCCTCCGCGATGGCGTACGCCTTGAACGGGACCTTCGACGACAGGTCGTACACGGCGCCGTCGTCACAGCCCGCATAGATCCAGAAGTCGTCCGCCACCAGGCACTTCACCCCGTCCGGCAGCGAGTAGCGGGCCAGTACCTCCCCGCCGTGGCTGAGCGTGTAGACGTCGCCCGCCTGGTTGCCGACCCAGCAGCGGTCCTCGTCCACGTGGATCCCGAACGCCGAGGCGCCCGTGCGGAACCGCCACAGCACCGGGGCGACCGCGCGCGCCGTCGACGGCGCGGACGCCACCTGCCGCCGGGTCACCGGCCGGGCCGCGCGCTGCCCCTGCACCGCCGGCGCGTATCCCTTGCGGACCTTCTCGCCGATCTTCTTGGCGGCGGCCGCGCGGGCCTTCTCGGCCGTCGGGAACGTCGAGTCCTGCAGCTGGCCCGCCGCGCCGATGCGTCCGTACCGCACCGAGACCGCGGTGCCGTCCACCGTCACCTCGTAGAACTTGTGCGCGCCGCCGCCCTCCTGGGACAGCTCCAGATACGTCGTCTCGCGAGCCATGACAGACCCCTCCCCAAGGCCGGGCCCGACGGCTCGATCCCGCCGGTGTTCCCTCGTGACGAAAAGTTAGGGGCCGGCACTGACAATGGGCCCGTGCACCTCGAAGCGATCACCTGGCAGCGGATGGCCGAGCGGCTCGCCGCCCATCTGGACGACCACGAAACCCGGGCGGAGGAGGCGGGTTGGCAGCGCGTCGGCATCGACGGCGCACCCGCCGCCGACACCGGCGTGCTCGCCGGGCTGCTCGCCGAGGCGCTGCGCGGCCGCGGCCGGACCGCCCTCGTGGTCCCGGCCGAGGGCTTCCTGCGGCCTGCCTCGCTGCGCTTCGAGTACGGCCGCGAGGACGTCGACTCCTACCTCGGCGGCTGGTACGACACCGCCGCCCTCTGGCGGGAGGTGTTCGGCCCCACCGATCCGGACGGCACCGGGCGGGTGCTGCCCGACCTGTGGGACCCGGTGACCGACCGGGCGACCCGCAGCCCGTACACCGAACTGCCGCCGGGCGCCGTCGTGATCGTGCACGGACCGCTCCTGCTGGGCCGCTGGTTCCCCTTCGACCTCAGCGTGCACGTCCGGCTCTCGCCGGGCGCGCTGGCCCGCCGTACCGAGGAGGCCGCCCGCTGGACCCTGCCCGCCTTCGCCCGCTACGAGGCCGAGACCGACCCCGCCTCGCTGGCCGACGCCGTGGTCCGGGCCGACGATCCGCGCCACCCCGCCTGGACGGGCCTGAACCGCTGACGCGGTCCACCCTCCCGGCCGCTACGGGCGTCCGCCCAGCCGGGTGACCGCACGGGCCGCCGACCGGCAGCCGGCCCGGGCCGCCTCCGCCGGGTCGGCGCCGGCGAGCCGGGCCGCCAGGAACCCGCCGGTGAACGCGTCCCCCGCGCCCGTGGAGTCCACCGCCCGCACCGGCTCCGCGGCCACTTCCGCCGTGACCCGGCCGCCCTGCGCCACCAGCGCCCCGGCCGCGCCCCGGGTCACCACCACCAGCGGTACCAGGCGGCTCAGCTCCGCCGCCGCCCGGGCCGCCCCGGCGGTCCGCGGCAGCCCGGCCAGCAGCAGGGCCTCGTCCTCGTTGGGCAGCAGGACGTCCACCCCCGCCACGGCGTCGAGGAAGCGCTGCGGCCCCAGCACGACCAGGAAGCCCGCCGAGGCCGGGTCCACGCTCACCGGCACCCCGCGGGCGCGGGCGGCCCGCAGCGCGACCAGGGCCAGCTCGCGGCTGCCGTCGGAGAAGTACAGGTAGCCGGACAGGTGCAGGTGGGCGACCCCGTCCAGCAGGTCGGGCGTCCAGTCGGCGGGGGAGAGCCGCAGCGCGGCCCCGCTGTCGGTCAGGAAGGTCCGCTCCGTGTCCTTGCCGACGAGGGCCACCACCGTCCCCGTCGGCGCGTCCGGGTCGACCACCAGTCGCGGCCGCACCCCGCCGGCCAGCAGGGCCCGCTCGTGCCACTGGGCCGACTCCGCGCCCACCCGCGCGAGGAGGCGTACGTCGGCGACCCCGGCGCGGGCCGCCCAGCAGGCCGCGTTGGCCCCGGCGCCACCGGGCAGGGTCCGGATCCGAGCCGCCGTGTCGGTGGCCGGAACTAGCGGCTCCGGATGCACCGCCACCACGTCGGTGACCACGTCCCCGACGACCAGCAGCGCGCCTCCGCCTCCGGATCCGCCTCCGGAACCCGATCCGGAACCCTCATCCGGCCCCGGGGCCCGCCGCGCATCCGCTCCCGCGTCCGCTCCCGCGTCCGGCTCCGGCTCCGGGCCGGCCGCCGTCACGGGCGGGCCGCCCAGGCCCCGGCGATCCTGGCCCCGAGGGCCACGTTGCCCCGTACCGCCGCCAGATTGGCCTCCAGCGAGGCCCCGCCCGTCGCCCGCACCAGGAAGCCCAGCAGGAACGGGGTCACCTCCTGCCCCGTGACCCCCTGCCTCCGGCACGCGTCGAGGGCCTCCGCGAGCACCCGGTCGTGCAGGCCCGGGTCCAGCTGCTCCGCCTTGTCCACCGGATTGGCCACCAGGAGCGCGGAATCCGGCCCGCCCAGCCGGTCCTGAGCGGCCATCACCTCCGCCACCTCCTCCGGCCGGTGCACGGTCCAGTCCACCGGCTCGCCGGAACTGGCCAGGTAGAAGCCGGGGAAACGTTCCGTCCCGTACCCCAGCACGGTCACTCCCAGCGTCTCCAGCCGCTGGAGGGTGGCCGGCACGTCCAGGATCGACTTCACCCCGGCGCACACCACCGTGATCCGCGTCCGCGCCAGCAGCTGCAGGTCCGCCGACTCGTCCTGGGTCTGCGCCCACTCCCGGTGCACGCCGCCCAGCCCGCCCGTGGCGAAGACCCGCAGCCCGGCCCGCGCGGCCAGGAAAGCCGTCGCCGACACCGTCGTCGCGCCGGTCGCGCCCGCCGCGACGGCGGGGGCCAGGTCCCGGTGGCCGAGCTTGCGCACCCCCTCGCCGCCCGCGATCCGCTCCAGCTGTTCCTTGTCCAGTCCCACGTGGGGAACCCCGTCCACGACGGCGACGGTGGCCGGAACGGCCCCCTCGGCGCGGACGATCGCCTCCAGCTCGGCCGCCACTGCCAGGTTGCGCGGGCGCGGCAGGCCGTGCGTGATGATCGTGGACTCCAGGGCCACGACCGGCTGCCCCTGCTCCAGCGCCTCGCGGACTTCCTCGGACAGGACGGGAGTGCCGGGCGGGGGCGGGGGCGCGGATGCTGTGTGCTGTGACATGCCCCCATCCCTGGCACGCGATCAGCACCGCCAAACGCGGTGCCCGTGCAGTGGCCGGTTGTCGCCGTCCCCGACAGGATGCCTTGCCCGGCCCGGCCGCGCTGGACACAGTGGCCACTCCACGGCACGACGGGCCACACTACGCTGGCGCCCCATGAGCACCAGCGACCACGACACCGCGGCCGCGGCCGCGCCGGCCCCCGCCTCCTTCGCCGTCTCCGTCCCGGACGTTCCGGACGCCGAACTGGAGGCCGAGGAGCTGGACCCGGGCCAGATCGTCTCCGGCGACCCCGTCGTGACGGGCAAGGTCCTGTGGGAGTCCCCGGACGGCACGCAGGTGCGCGGCATCTGGCAGATCACCCCGGGCGTGGTCACGGACGTCGAGGCGAACGAGCTGTTCGTCGTCGTCAGCGGCCGCGCCACCATCGAGGTCGAGGGCGGCGCGACCCTGGAGGTCGGGCCCGGCTCCGCCGGTCTGCTCCGCGCGGGCGACCGGACCACCTGGACCGTTCACGAGACGCTGCGCAAGGCCTACCACATCAGCTTTTGACCGCCGGGTGGCGGCGCGCGGTGAACAGGGCGAGCGCAGCCATCGGCAGCAGCAGCGAGGCCCCGATCGCGTTCAGCCAGCCGTAGCCCGCCTCCGCCATGACCAGGCCGGCCAGGGCGCCGCCGACGCCCGCGCAGGTGTTCATCGTCAGGTCGCTCAGGCCCTGTACGGCGGCCCGGGCGCGGGTGGGCACCGAGTCCGTCAGCAGCGCCGAGCCGGACATCATGCCGGCCGACCAGCCGAGGCCCAGCAGGAACAGGCCGAGCGCGCTCTGCCCGTGGCGCGGGCCCGCGGTGCCGGCGAGCAGCGCGGCCAACGACAGCAGGCCGGCCGCCAGGCCGATCACGGACAGCCGGCCGAGTCGGTCCGACAGCCAGCCCATGACCGGCGAGAAGGCGAACATGCCGGCGATGTGGCCGCTGATCACCAGACCGATGAGCTGGATCCCGGCGCCGTGGTGGCCGAGGTCGACCGGGGTCATCACCATGATCGAGACCATGGTGGTGTGCGACACCGCGACGGTGATCAGCGCGAGCCGCGCCCGCGGGGAGGCCTTGACCGCCGCGAACCCGGCGCGCACCGAGTGGCCCCCGCGGACGTGCTCGTCGGGCCCGGCCAGGGCCCGGGCCGTCAGCAGCGGGTCGGGCCGCAGGAGCACGGCGAGCAGCGTGCCGGTGAGGACGAAGACGGCGCCGGCCCACAGGAACGGGCCCGCCGTCTCGGGTATGGAGGTCCCGGCGAAGGTGCGGCTGGCGGGGGCGGACAGGTTGGGGCCGAGCACCGCGCCGATGGTGGACGCCCAGACCACGACGGAGATGGCCCGGGCCCGGTGGTCCGGGGCGGCCAGGTCGGCGGCGGCGAAGCGGGCCTGGAGGTTGGCGGAGGAGGCGGCTCCGAACGCGGCCATGCCGAGCATCAGCAGCGGGAAGCTCCGGATGGCGGCGGCCAGCACCACCAGGGCCGCGCCCGTGGCCCCGATCGCGTACCCGAGGACCAGACCCGGCCGGCGGCCCCGCGCGGTCATCAGGGCGGCGAGGGGCAGCGAGACGAGCGCCGCGCCGACCACGGCGGCGGTGGAGGCGAGCCCGGACAGCGCCTCGGTGCCACTGACCTCGGTGGCCAGGGCCGGGGTGAGGGCGATGCTGACGGGTACGCCGAGGCCGCCCAGGATCTGGGAGGTGATCAGTACGGCGGAGGTGCGGCGGCGCAGCCGGGGCAGCTCGGACGGGTCCACGGCCACGTCGGGCCGGCCGGTGCCGGTGCCCGTTCCGGTGTCGGGCGCGGCGCTCACTGCGGACGCCCCGGACGGCGCGTCGGGAGGGCGGCGGGAGCGGCGGAGCCAGGTGCGGCGGGAGTAGTCACCGCAGCAGTTTCCCACCCCTTACTGGCTGGCGGAACTGGAAGAACACCGCTCGGCGCCCCGACCGAAGCCGGCCCGAACCCGAACCGAACCCGCCCGAACCCGGTCCCGACCCGCCCTCCTGCCGGTCGCACGGCCGTCAGAACAGCGGCTGCGGGAGCACGCCCTCCAGCGCCAACAGGATCCGCTTGGTCTCCACCCCGCCGCCGAAGCCGCCGATCCCCCCGTCGTTCTCCACGACCCGGTGGCAGGCCACCACCAGCGGCAGCGGATTGGACCCCATGGCATGGCCCACGGCCTGGGCCGCGCCCGGATGCCCGACGCGGGCGGCCAGCTCTCCGTACCCGACGACCGACCCGTACGGGACCGAGCGGTCCAGTTCCTGGAGCACCGTCCGGTTGAAGCCGGAGCTCAGCCGCCAGTCGAGCGGTAGTTCGAAGCGGCGCAGCGAGCCGGCGAAGTACGCGGTGAGCTGGCGCACCGGCTCGGCGAGCAGCACCTCCTCGCCCGGCGCCGGCCGCCGCGCGTCGGCGCCGAGCCGGGACATCAGGGCGCCGGCCATCCGCTCGACCCGGTCCGGACCGGCATGGAACTCGACCTTGACCAGGCCCTCCGGGGTCGCGGCCAGCAGCAGCGGACCGATGTCGCTCGCGACGACGGTCCATTCCAGGTGCGGCCCGCGCGGCCGCTCGGTGGTGTCCACCCCTCCACCGTACGGGCGGCCACCGACAGCCCCGGCGCCCCGCCGGTCCGGGCGGGCCGGCCCGGACCGCCCGGCGGACCGCCCGGCCCGGGTCAGTCGGCGAAGCCGCCGACCACCGCCTGCCGCACCACGTCGGGGGCGTTGGTGATGATCCCGTCCACCTTCATCCCCCGGACCTTCCGGGCGGTCACCGCGTCGTCCACGATCCAGGTGTCCACCTCCATCGTCCTGCCGTGCGGCCCCGCCAGCCCGTGCACCGCCGCCACCCACTCCGCCGAGATGGTGGTGTGCCAGGGGTTGATGCGGTCGGTGAACGCGGCGTACTTCGGCAGGTCGGCGACCTTCGGCGTGCCCAGGAACGCCGTCAGGAGGTCCGGGCGCAGCTCGTGCACGATGCGCACGGTGTCGGTGCTGAAGCTCTGCACGACCAGGCGGCGCTGCACGTGGTCGGCGTCCAGCCAGCCGGTCTCCTGCAGCAGCCCCAGGGTCTGCGCCTCGATCCCGGGGTAGAGCTCCGGCTTCTTGATCTCCAGCAGCAGCCGCTGCCGGTTGCGCTCCACCCGGGCCAGGTACTCCCGCAGCGTCGGCACCCGGGCGCCGGCGTACGCCGGCGCGAACCAGCTTCCCGCGTCGAGCTGCGCGATCTCCGCCGCCGTGAAGTCCCGCACCCGCCAGGGCGCCCGGTCCGGGAACACCTCCTCCACGTCCGTGGTGCGCGCCAGGGTGTCGTCGTGGATCACGACCAGCTCTCCGTCCTTGGTGCGCTGGACGTCGTTCTCGACCCAGTCGAAGCCCAGCCGCAGCGCCGCGTCCACCGCGGCCGGCGTGTTCTCCGGGGCGTACGCCGAAGCCCCCCGGTGGGCGTACACGACGGGGCCCAGCACCCCCGGCCGGCCGGCGGGGGACCGCGGGTCGGCGGCGGCGGACGTGGCCGTCCCGCTCAGCGCGCTGAGAGCGAAGCCCAGGAATGCGGCGGCGGCCGCTGCGGAGGGTCGGACGTGCATGTGCGTTCTCCTCGGGTCGTGAACCCTGCTCCGGCGTCAAACGGGCGCAGAACGGCAGCCGTTGCCGCGGCGCGTCGACTGCGGTGTCCGTTGGAGCGATCATGGGGTTGAAGATCACCGGGCCGCCACCGAACTACGACAAACGGACCAGAACGGGGGAGGCGTCCCGGGCGCGCCCCGCCGCGCCGGGGCCGGCGCCCGTCCGCGTCCGCGGGCCGCACGCGTGCGTGAGTGTCAGTGGCGGGTCGTACGGTGGAGTCATGCGGCCCGTATCGAAGATCGAACGCACGGTGGCGCCTTTCGAGGTCGTCAGCTCCTACCAGCCCAGCGGTGACCAGCCGACGGCCATCGCCGAGCTGGAAAAGCGCATCCGCGCAGGTGAGAAGGATGTCGTCCTGCTGGGCGCGACCGGCACCGGCAAGTCGGCGACGACCGCCTGGATGATCGAGAAGCTCCAGCGGCCCACCCTGGTGATGGCGCCGAACAAGACGCTCGCCGCCCAGCTGGCGAACGAGTTCCGAGAGCTCCTCCCGAACAATGCGGTCGAGTACTTCGTCTCGTACTACGACTACTATCAGCCCGAGGCGTACGTTCCGCAGTCGGACACGTACATCGAGAAGGACTCCTCGATCAACGAGGAGGTGGAGCGGCTGCGCCACTCCGCGACGAACTCGCTGCTCACCCGGCGGGACGTCGTCGTGGTCGCCTCCGTCTCCTGCATCTACGGCCTCGGCACGCCGCAGGAGTACGTCGACCGGATGGTCCCCCTCAAGGTCGGCGAGGAGATCGACCGGGACCAGCTGCTGCGCCGCTTCGTGGACATCCAGTACACCCGCAACGACATGGCCTTCACCCGCGGCACCTTCCGGGTGCGCGGCGACACCGTCGAGATCTTCCCGGTCTACGAGGAACTGGCCGTCCGCATCGAGATGTTCGGCGACGAGATCGAGGCCCTGTCCACGCTGCACCCGCTGACCGGCGAGGTGATCAGCGAGGACCGCGAGCTGTACGTCTTCCCGGCCAGCCACTACGTCGCGGGCCCCGAGCGCATGCAGAACGCGATCCGCGGCATCGAGACGGAGCTCGCCCAGCGCCTGGGGGAGCTGGAGAAGCAGGGCAAGCTGCTGGAGGCCCAGCGGCTGCGCATGCGCACCACGTACGACCTGGAGATGATGCAGCAGATCGGCTCCTGCTCCGGTATCGAGAACTACTCGCTGCACATGGACGGCCGCGAGCCCGGCTCCCCGCCGCACACCCTCCTCGACTACTTCCCGGACGACTTCCTCCTGGTCATCGACGAGTCGCACGTGACGGTGCCGCAGATCGGCGCGATGTACGAGGGCGATGCCTCACGCAAGCGGACCCTCGTCGACCACGGCTTCCGGCTGCCGTCCGCGCTCGACAACCGGCCGCTGAAGTGGGAGGAGTTCCTGGAGAGGGTCGGCCAGACGGTCTACCTGTCGGCGACCCCCGGCCCGTACGAGCTCTCCCGCGGTGACGGCTTCGTCGAGCAGATCATCCGTCCCACCGGCCTCGTCGACCCCGAGGTCGTCGTCAAGCCCACCGAGGGGCAGATCGACGACCTGGTGCACGAGATCCGCCAGCGCGTGGAGCGGGACGAGCGCGTCCTGGTCACCACCCTCACCAAGAAGATGGCCGAGGACCTCACGGACTACTTCCTGGAGCTCGGCATCGCGGTGCGCTACCTGCACAGCGACGTGGACACGCTGCGCCGCGTCGAGCTGCTGCGCGAGCTGCGCGCCGGCGAGTACGACGTGCTGGTCGGCATCAACCTGCTGCGCGAGGGCCTCGACCTGCCCGAGGTGTCCCTGGTGGCGATCCTCGACGCGGACAAGGAGGGCTTCCTGCGGTCGGGCACCTCGCTGATCCAGACCATCGGCCGTGCCGCGCGCAACGTCTCCGGCCAGGTCCACATGTACGCGGACAAGATGACCCCGGCGATGGAGAAGGCCATCGAGGAGACCAACCGGCGCCGGGAGAAGCAGATCGCCTACAACAAGGCGAACGGGATCGACCCGCAGCCGCTGCGCAAGAAGATCAACGACATCGTCGCCACCATCGCCCGCGAGGAGCTGGACACCGAGCAGCTGCTCGGCAGCGGATACCGCCAGTCGAAGGACGGCAAGGGTGCCAAGGCCCCGGTGCCCGCCCTCTCGGGTGCCGCGAAGGCGGCGACCGGCAAGGCGGCCAAGGGCGGCAAGGCGGCCAAGGGCGGCAGGGCCGCCGTGGCCCCGACGGACCGCCCGGCCGAGGAACTGGCCTCGCTCATCGAGCAGATGACCGAGCGGATGCGGGCCGCCGCGGCCGAGCTGCAGTTCGAGGTCGCGGCGCGGATCCGGGACGAGGTCGGCGAGCTGAAGAAGGAGCTGCGGCAGATGAAGGAGGCGGGCCTCGCCTGACCCCCGCCGAGGTCAGTAGGGTTGGCGCAGCCGCAGGTACACGCTGCCTGGGGGTGGCTATGGAGAGGGGACAGCGCGTGACGGTCAACTTGACCAAGGGTCAGGCCATCAGTCTGACGAAGGGTGACGGCGGCTCGCTGACGTCGGTCCGCATGGGTCTCGGCTGGCAGGCGGCCAAGCGCCGCGGCCTGTTCGGCTCGCGGACCCGGGAGATCGACCTGGACGCCTCGGCGGTGCTGTTCGCCGAGAAGCAGCCGGTGGACGTGGTGTTCTTCCGGCACCTGCAGAGCGACGACGGCTCGGTCCGGCACACCGGCGACAACCTGATCGGCGGTGCCGGCCAGGGCGGGGACGACGAGTCGATCCTCGTCGACCTCCAGCGCGTCCCGGTCCACATCGACACGATCGTCTTCACGGTGAACTCGTTCACCGGCCAGACGTTCCAGGAGGTGCAGAACGCGTTCTGCCGCCTCGTCGACGAGACCAACGGCCAGGAGCTGGCCCGCTACACGCTCGACGGCGGCGGCGAGTACACGGCGCAGATCATGGCCAAGGTGTCGCGCTCCGGCGGCGGCTGGCAGATGACGGCCCTGGGCGCCGCGGCCAACGGCCGCACGTTCCAGGACCTGATGCCGTCGATCGTGCCGCACCTGTAGGCAGTACACGACGGAAACGGAAGACGAGGCCACGGGGGAGGGCTGCACGATGACGGCCGAACTGGTCCGGGGGCAGAACCACCCCCTGTCCCAGAGCCGGGTGGAGATCAGGGTCACGGCGGGCGCACCGGTGCTCGCCCTGGCCGCCGTCTGCGACGGCGAGGGCCGGCTCACCGGTCCCGGCGCGCTGGCCCACCCCGGCTCCCCGGCCCTGCCCGGGCTGCAGGTGCCGGGCGCGGCCGCGGCCGAGCACCGCTTCGCGGTCGACCTCGACGCCGTCGGGGCCGCCGTGGACCAGGTCAAGCTGGTGCTCGCGCTGCCGCCCGGCGGCCCGACCCGGTTCGGGGCGGTCCCGGCCCCGTACGCGGCCGTGGCCGGCCGGGAGGGCGACCCGCTCGCCGGGTACGCGCTGACCGGCCTGGACCCGGAGACCGCCGTGGTCGCCCTGGAGCTGTACCGCCGCCAGGGCGCCTGGAAGGTCCGCGCCGTCGGCCAGGGGTACGCCGGCGGGCTCGCCGCACTGCTCGCCGACGCCGGGCTGAACGCCCCGGCGGCCGCGGAGCTGGCCTCCGCAGTGGCGGGGACGGCCGCGGCGGACGGCCGCACGCGTGCACCCGTACCGGCCGCTGCGGCGCCCACCCCGCCGCAGGGCCTCGCGGTCCCCGGGCCGACCGGGTCGACCGGGCCTATGGGGTCCACCGGGCCTACGGGGTCGACCGGGCCTACGGGGTCGACGGGGCCGACCGGGCGGCAGGATCCCGAGCCGGTCACCGTCCCGGTTCCGGGCGTCCCCTACCCGGGCGCGCCGGGCCCCGCCGGCCCGGCGGACACCGCGGGCGGGCCCCCGACCGTCGACTACGTGCACCCGCGCCGCCGCCGCAGCACCAGCGAAGCCCCCGAGCCCGCACCCGCGGCCGCCGCTCCCGGCCGTCCCGGCGAGCCGCCCGCCCCCGTCGCGGGCGACGCCTCCGGCTGGTCCATGGACGAGCGGCTCTACAACCAGGTCTGGGGCATGTTCGAGGACCTGGCCCGGACGGTCGCGGCGTACCGCAGTGCCTGCGACTTCGCCGACTCCCGGCTCGACCGCGAGCTCGACCAGGCCCTGTCCGACCCCCGTGACCGTACGGCCGGCGCCCCCGCCCAGGCGGCGGCCCGGGCCCGCCGCGAGGAGCTCGTCGCCCAGGCCAAGGCCGCCCTCGACCGGGACCTCGCCCAGCTCGCCGCCGAGTCCGACGTGGTCGAACCGGCCCTGCCGGCCGCGTACGCCCGCTGGTCCGACCCCGGCTGGCAGGGACACGTACTGCCGGAAGAAGCCCCGATGGCCCTGCGCCTGGGGGACCTGCACCTGCCGGAGCGGCCGGACCTGCGGATCCCCATGCTCGTACGGGTCCCGCTGGAGCGCGGCCTGTGGATCGACAACGGCCGCACCGGCTCCGAGGCCGCGATGGCCACCGACACCGACCGGCTCCGCAAGGCCGCCATGGACATGGCCGTCGCGCACGCGGCGCGACTGCTCGCAGTCCACCCCGCCGGCCGGTTCTCCGTCCACGTCATCGACGCGGCCGGGGCCGCAGCCGCCTCCCTGGGCCCGCTGGTGCACGCCGGCGTGCTGGCTGCGCCGCCCGCGGCCGGGGCCGCCGGGGTCTCCGAGACCCTGGCCCGGCTGACCCGCCGGGTGGACCTCGTACAGATGGCGTTGCGGGCCGGCGCGCCCGAGGAGCTGCCGCCCGACGTGGACACGGCCGAGCAGCTGCTGATCGTGCACGACTTCCCGCACGGCTTCGACGACCGGGCCGTCACGCAGCTGCGCTACCTCGCCGACGAGGGCCCGGCGGTCGGCGTGCACCTGCTGCTGGTGGCCGACCGGGACGAGGCCTCGGCGTACGGGCCCCTGCTGGACCCGCTGTGGCGTTCGCTGATGCGGCTGACCCCGGTGCCCGACGACCACCTCGCGGACCCGTGGGTCGGCCACCACTGGACCTTCGAACCCGACCTGCCGCCGCCCGGCAGCCTGGTCCTGGAGGAGGCGCTGCAGCGGGTCGCCACGGCCCGCCGCCATGCCCGCCCGTGACCAGCCCTTGGTCTTCCCTTTACCTTTCCGGCCCTCCGCGGGTACTCTGGTGCCCGCGGAGGGGAGTATTCCTGCTTTCCTGCTACGGCGTGCCCGTCAGTACGGACCGATGAGTCCCGGGGCGCCGGCCCACGGCCTCCAGGGGGCCGCCCGGGTGGAAGAGACCTCCGGCAGCGATGTCGCTGACCTGTGTGCCAAGCCATCTGCCGGAGGCCTGAACCGTGGACGTTTCGTTGAACTTGTGGGTGCTGACCATTCTCGGTCTCGGCATCCTCATCGGCGCCGATTTCTTCATCGGCCGCAAACCGCACGACGTGTCGATCAAGGAAGCCGGCACCTGGACCGTCGTCTGGATCGTCCTCGCCGGGCTCTTCGGCCTCGGCCTGCTGTACTTCGGCAACGCCCAGGCGTCCCAGGAGTTCTTCGCCGGCTTCATCACCGAGAAGTCCCTGAGCGTCGACAACCTCTTCGTCTTCGTCCTGATCATGGCGAAGTTCTCGGTGCCCTCGCACCTCCAGCAGCGCGTGCTGCTCATCGGCGTGCTGATCGCCCTGGTCCTGCGCGCGGTGTTCATCGCCGCCGGCGCGGCGATCATCACGAACTTCTCCTGGGTCTTCTACCTCTTCGGCGCCTTCCTGATCTACACCGCCTGGAAGCTCATCCAGGAGGCCCGGGCCGGTGAGGAGGAGGACGAGTTCGAGGAGAACCGCCTCCTGAAGTCGGTCGAGAAGAAGTTCGGCGTCGCCGACAAGTACCACGGCACCAAGCTGTTCATCACGAACAACGGCAAGCGCGTCCTGACCCCGCTGATGGTGGTCATGCTCGCCATCGGCACCACCGACGTGCTGTTCGCCCTGGACTCGATCCCCGCGATCTTCGGCCTCACCCAGGACCCGTACATCGTCTTCACGGCCAACGCCTTCGCCCTGATGGGTCTGCGCCAGCTGTACTTCCTCATCGGCGGCCTGCTCAAGAAGCTGGTCCACCTCAGCTACGGCCTGTCCGTCATCCTCGGCTTCATCGGGGTCAAGCTCGTCCTCCACGCGCTGCACGAGTCCGAGGTCCACGTCCCGCAGATCTCCATCCCGGTCTCCCTGGGCGTCATCTGCACGGTCCTCGTCATCACCACCATCACCAGCCTGATGGCCTCGAAGAAGCAGGCGGCCGCCGTCCCGGCCGCCCGCCGCGACGGCGAGCAGGCCCCGGAGAACATCGAGGCCTGACGCCCGCAGGGCAGGCACGGCGCCCCGGTCCGGGGCTAGACGGGGGCGGCCGCTTCGGCCGCCCCCGTCTCCGTGTGCGCGGCCCGCCGCACCCGCTCCGGGTTGGTCTCCGGGAGCAGCGCGAAGCAGGCCAGGCTGACCAGCGCGATCCCGCCCAGGTACGCCGCCACGCCCCACGGCGGACCGGAGCCGTCCGCCAGCGCCGTCGCCACGATCGGGGTCAGCGCCCCGCCCAGCACCCCGCCCAGGTTGTAGCCGACGGCCGCGCCCGTGCAGCGGATCCGCGGGGCGTACAGCTCCGGCAGGTACGCGCCGATCACCGCCAGCACCGTCCCGATGCACAGCAGCGCACCGACCGCGCCCACCGCCATCGGCACCGCGTCCGCCGTCCCCAGCAGCGCCACGAACGGGAACATCCACAGCGCGCAGGCCGCACAGCCGGCCAGGCACAGCGGGCGCCGGCCCCACCGGTCGCCGAGGACCGCCGCCACCGGCGTCCACATCGCCATGATCCCGACCCCGGTCATGACGCAGACCAGCATCGTGGTGCGGTCCGCCCCGAGGTGCTCGGTGCCGTACGCGAGGGACCAGGTGGTGACCCCGTAGAAGACCGCGTACGCCGCGGCCAGCGACCCGCCGGTCAGCAGGATCAGCCGCCAGTGCCCGCGCAGCACCTCCGCCAGCGGGGCCTCGGCCCGCTGCCCGGACTCGGCGAGTGCACGGAACTGCGGGGTCTCCTCGACCGAGCGCCGCAGCCACAGCCCGGCCAGGGCCAGCAGCCCCGCCGCCCAGAACGGCAGCCGCCAGCCCCAGGACGCGAACTGGGCGTCGGTCAGCGTCGCGGACAGCGCCAGGGTGATGCCGTTGGCCAGCAGGAAGCCCACCGAGGGGCCCACCTGCGGGAAGCTCGACCACAGCCCGCGCCGCCCCTCGGGGGCGTGCTCCGCGGTCACCAGCACCGCACCGCCCCACTCGCCGCCGAGGCCGAGGCCCTGGAGGAAGCGGAGCACGAGCAGCAGGACCGGGGCGGCCAACCCGATGGAGGCGTATGTGGGTACGCAGCCGACCGCCACCGTCGCCAGCCCGGTCAGCAGCAGCGAGGCGAGCAGCACCGGACGCCGGCCGTACCGGTCGCCGACGTGACCGAAGAGCGCCGAGCCCAGCGGGCGGGCGAGGAAGCCGACCCCGAACGTGCCGAAGGCGGCGAGGGTTCCGGCGAGCGGGGAGAACGAGGGGAAGAAGAGCGGGCCGAGGACCAGGGCCGCGGCCGTGCCGTACACGAAGAAGTCGTAGAACTCGACGGCGGTGCCGGCCAGCGCGGCCGACGCGAGGCGCAGCATCGAGGGGGACCGGGGAACCGGGGACGGGGAGGGATCCTGTTGCATGATGCAGCAGTTACCCCTCCCCGCACCCCCGGGACGGGCGTTCGGTCAACTTCGACCGGAACGAGTGCACGGGCCCGCAGGGGTGACCGAGACCTACCAGCCGCGCTCGCGCCACTCGGCCAGATGCGGCCGCTCGGCCCCGAGCGTGGTGTCGTTGCCGTGGCCCGGGTACACCCAGGTCTCGTCCGGGAGTTCGCCGAACAGCTTCTGCTCGACGTCGTCGAGGAGGCGGGTGAAGGCCTCCGGGTCGTCGTGGGTGTTGCCGACGCCGCCGGGGAAGAGGCAGTCCCCGGTGAACACGTGCGCGTGCCCGTGCGGGTCGTCGTAGACCAGGGCGATCGAGCCGGGGGTGTGCCCGACCAGGTGCCGGGCGGTCAGTCCGACCCGGCCGACCTTGATCACGTCCCCGTCCGCGACGGGCACGTCGGTGGGGACCGGGATGCCCTCGGCGTCGAGGGCGCCGGCGTACGTGCGTGCGCCGGTCGCCGCGACCACCTCCGCCAGGGCCTGCCAGTGGTCGCCGTGCTGGTGGGTGGTGACCACGGACGCGATGCCGTCGTCGCCGATCAGGTTCAGCAGCGTCTGGGGTTCGGCGGCCGCGTCGATCAGCAGCTGCTCGCCGGTGGCCCGGCACCGCAGCAGATAGGCGTTGTTGTCCATCGGACCCACCGCGACCTTGGAGATCATCAGGTCCGCAAGTTCGTGTACGTCGGCGGGACCGCCGACCTTGACCGCTCCGGTGTACGTCATGTGCTGATCCTAGAGCGGGGGAAGGGTCGGGAGGGGCCCGCCCGAGGTGGTCAGCGAGGCGCCCTTGTCACCGCGGCCGGCCAGCCAGGCCAGCAGCCCGGCCGCCGGGCCGGAGACGGTGACGGCGGGCTCACCGGACGGGCCCGTGCGCCAGGTGCGGCCGTCGGCGGCCAGCAGGGTGGGCGGCACCTCGGGGCGCGCGGACCAGCGGTCCGCGAGGAAGTCGATCTCGCGGCCGGTGAACTCCTCCGGGAGGTCCCCCAACTCGTAGCCGACGTTCAGGTCGACGTGGTGCAGCTCGATCTCGACGAGGCGGCGGAACGGTAGGTTGGACGCCAGGTCGGTGACGCCGCCCCGCAGCTCGACGGTGCGGGACCAGTCCTGGTCGCCCCCGGTCTGCGCCATGAAGCGGTCGTGGCTGGCACGCAGGTCGGCGAGCTGCTCCGGGAGCGGGCGGCCGGAGCCCCGCTCGATGTCCGTGTCCCGGGCGTCGGCGCTCTCGTACATGGGCCGACCCGCGAAGACGTTGACGAGGGCGTCGGCGTTGCGCGAGAGGTGGGCGAGCACGTGGCCGCGGCTCCAGCCCGGGAGGTGTGACTCCTCGGCCAGGGCGGCGTTGTCCAGTTTCGCGACCGCGGTCAGCAGCCGCTCCGTGGCTTCCCGTACAAGTTGCAGGTCGTGCACATGATCGGTCATGGGGCCGAGCCTAGTGGCCAGGGCCGCCCGCCACACGAACGGGTGAAGCAGTCGGCGGAGTGCCGTAAATCGAATGCGCGTGCTATACGCTCGGAAGTCCAGCCCGACTCCCATCTCGACCCCACTGCAGAGGCGCCCCCCATACCCTGGGACGGGGGCCCGTGCCCCCGCTCTCTCAAGAAAGGTGCGGACCGGCGTGACCGACCGACTCATCGTTCGTGGCGCTCGCGAGCACAACCTCAAGAACGTCTCGCTCGACCTGCCCCGCGACTCGCTCATCGTCTTCACCGGTCTGTCCGGGTCCGGCAAGTCCTCCCTGGCCTTCGACACGATCTTCGCCGAGGGGCAGCGACGCTACGTCGAGTCGCTCTCGTCGTACGCCCGCCAGTTCCTGGGCCAGATGGACAAGCCCGACGTGGACTTCATCGAGGGCCTCTCCCCGGCGGTCTCGATCGACCAGAAGTCGACCTCGCGCAACCCGCGCTCGACGGTCGGCACCATCACCGAGGTCTACGACTACCTCCGCCTGCTCTTCGCGCGCATCGGCAAGCCCCACTGCCCCGAGTGCCGGCGCCCGATCTCCCGGCAGTCGCCGCAGGCGATCGTCGACAAGGTGCTCGCGCTGCCCGAGGGCAGCCGCTTCCAGGTGCTCTCGCCGCTCGTGCGCGAGCGCAAGGGCGAGTTCGTCGACCTCTTCGCGGACCTGCAGACCAAGGGCTACAGCCGGGCCCGGGTGGACGGGGAGACCGTCCAGCTCTCCGAGCCGCCGACGCTGAAGAAGCAGGAGAAGCACACCATCGAGGTGGTCGTCGACCGCCTCACCGTCAAGGACAGCGCCAAGCGCCGGCTCACCGACTCCGTCGAGACCGCCCTCGGCCTCTCCGGCGGCATGGTGATCCTGGACTTCGTCGACCTCCCCGAGGACGACCCCGAGCGCGAGCGGATGTACTCCGAGCACCTCTACTGCCCGTACGACGACCTGTCCTTCGAGGAGCTGGAGCCGCGCTCCTTCTCCTTCAACTCGCCCTTCGGCGCCTGCCCCGAGTGCACCGGCATCGGTACGCGCATGGAGGTCGACCCGGAGCTGATCGTCCCGGACGAGGAGAAGTCCCTCGACGAGGGCGCCGTCTCGCCGTGGTCGCTCGGCCACACCAAGGACTACTTCCAGCGGCTCATCGGCGCGCTCGCCGGCGAGCTGGGCTTCCGCACGGACATCCCCTGGGCCGGGCTGCCGCTGCGGGCCAGGAAGGCCCTGCTGTACGGGCACAAGACGCAGATCGAGGTCCGCTACCGCAACCGCTACGGCCGCGAGCGCGCCTACACCACGGCCTTCGAGGGCGCCGTGCCGTTCGTCCGGCGCCGGCACGCGGAGTCCGAGAGCGACGCCAGCCGTGAGCGCTTCGAGGGCTACATGCGCGAGGTGCCCTGCCCCACCTGTGAGGGCACCCGGCTCAAGCCGATCGTGCTCGCGGTGACGGTGATGGAGAAGTCCATCGCCGAGGTCGCCGCGATGTCGATCAGCGAGTGCGCGGACTTCCTGGGCCGGCTCCGGCTCGACGCCCGCGACAAGAAGATCGCCGAGCGGGTCCTCAAGGAGGTCAACGAGCGGCTCCGCTTCCTCGTCGACGTGGGCCTGGACTACCTGTCGCTGAACCGCGCCGCCGGCACCCTGTCGGGCGGCGAGGCCCAGCGCATCCGGCTGGCCACGCAGATCGGATCCGGCCTGGTCGGCGTGCTCTACGTGCTGGACGAGCCGTCCATCGGCCTGCACCAGCGCGACAACCACCGGCTGATCGAGACCCTCGTCCGGCTCCGCGACATGGGCAACACCCTGATCGTCGTCGAGCACGACGAGGACACCATCAAGACCGCCGACTGGGTCGTCGACATCGGCCCCGGCGCCGGCGAGCACGGCGGCAAGGTCGTCCACAGCGGCTCGCTCAAGGAGCTCCTGGACAACAGCGCCTCGATGACCGGGCAGTACCTGTCCGGCAAGAGGTCCATCGCCGTGCCGGACGTGCGCCGGCCCGTCAACGGCGCCCGGAAGCTCACGGTCCACGGGGCCAAGGAGAACAACCTGCGGGACATCGACGTCTCCTTCCCGCTGGGCGTGCTCACGGCCGTCACCGGCGTGTCCGGCTCGGGCAAGTCGACGCTGGTCAACGACATCCTGTACACGCACCTCGCGCGCGAACTGAACGGCGCCCGCTCGGTGCCGGGCCGCCACACCCGAGTCGACGGCGACGACCTCGTCGACAAGGTGGTGCACGTAGACCAGTCGCCGATCGGCCGCACCCCGCGCTCCAACCCGGCGACGTACACGGGCGTCTTCGACAACATCCGCAAGCTGTTCGCGGAGACGATGGAGGCGAAGGTGCGCGGCTACCTGCCGGGCCGCTTCTCCTTCAACGTCAAGGGCGGCCGGTGCGAGAACTGCTCCGGCGACGGCACCATCAAGATCGAGATGAACTTCCTGCCGGACGTGTACGTCCCCTGCGAGGTCTGCCACGGCGACCGGTACAACCGGGAGACGCTGGAGGTCCACTACAAGGGCAAGTCCATCGCCGAGGTCCTCAACATGCCGATCGAGGAGGCGCTGGAGTTCTTCGAGGCGGTCCCCACGATCGCCCGGCACCTGAAGACGCTCACCGAGGTCGGCCTCGGGTACGTCCGGCTCGGCCAGTCCGCCCCGACCCTGTCGGGCGGCGAGGCGCAGCGCGTCAAGCTGGCGTCGGAGCTCCAGAAGCGGTCGACGGGCCGGACCGTGTACGTCCTGGACGAGCCCACGACCGGCCTGCACTTCGAGGACATCTCGAAGCTGATCAAGGTGCTGTCGGGGCTGGTGGACAAGGGCAACTCGGTGATCGTCATCGAGCACAACCTGGACGTCATCAAGACCGCGGACTGGGTCATCGACATGGGCCCCGAGGGCGGCTACGGCGGCGGCCTCGTCGTCGCCGAGGGCACCCCGGAACAGGTGGCGTCCGTGGGCGCGAGCCACACCGGCAAGTTCCTGCGCGACATCCTCGGGGCGGAGCGGATCTCCGACGCGGCCCCGGTCGCCGCCCCGGCGAAGAAGACGGCCACCCGGAAGACGGCCGCGGCCAAGACCACGGCCGCCAAGACCACGGCCGCCAAGACCACGGCGGCCAAGAAGACCGTGGCGAAGAAGACCGCGGCCCGCTCCCGCAAGGCGTAGCCGCGCCCGCTGCGGCGCGGCGCAGTGCAGGCCCGCCCCTGCCCGAGGACGTCCCCCGGGCAGGGGCGGTCGGCTGCCTGCGCGTTCCGCCCCGGCCGGGATCAGCCGAGCTCGGCCGCGTACGGCGGCTCGGCTCCCGTCCGGGTACAGGTCAGCGCCGCCGCGCGGGCGGCGAAGGCCAGTGCCTCCGGCCAGTCCACCGCGCCTCCGGGGCCGCCGCCCGGCGCCGCCAGGCGGTGCAGCAGCGCCGCGCTGACCGTGTCGCCCGCACCGATCGTGTCCGCCACGGCCACCGCCGGCGAAGGCACCGAGTACCGCTCGCCCTCCCGCGTCCACACGCTCATCCCCTGCGCCCCGCGGGTCAGCACCACCGCCGACGGCCCAGCAGCCAGCCAGTCCGCGACCCGCCCGCCGAGCCAGTCGGCGTCGTCCTCCGACAGCTTGAGCACCGACACCGACGGCAGCCAGCCCAGGAACCGGGCCCGGTACGCCGCGGGATCCGCCACCAGCGCCGGCCGCACGTTCGGGTCCAGCAAGGTCAGCAGCCCGCGCCCGGCCTCCCGGCGCAGCAGGGCCTCGTACGCGCTCGCCCCCGGCTCCAGCGCGAGCGAGCAGGTGCCGAGCGCGAGGGCCCGGGCCTCCCGCGGCAGCGCCCCGGGCAGCCGGAACAGCCGGTCCGCGGTGCCCTCCACGTAGAAGCCGTACACCGCCGAGCCGTCCGGGCCCAGCGAGGGCACGGCCAGCGTGGTCGGCTCCGGGCCGCGCTGCACCAGCGAGCAGTCCACCCCCGCCGCCCGCAGTCCCGCCAGCAGGCTCTCGCCGAACCCGTCGCGGGACACCCGGGAGCAGAACGCGACCTCGGCGCCGAGCCGGCCCAGCGCCACGGCGGTGTTGTACGGGCCCCCGCCGGGCCGCGGCAGCAGCGCACCCGGCGGCTGCGCCACGGGCACGAGGTCGATCAGGGCTTCTCCACCGACGACGATCACGCGGGGGAAGGTATCCCATCCGCCGCCGGTATCGTCAGATGGGCCTAAAACCCTCACGCCAGGAGAACCGCATGCCCGCGCCGCAGCCCGCAGCCCGCCGAACCCTGCTCAAGGGCGCCGCAGCGATCGTCGGGGCCGCCGGGGCCGGTGCGGCGCTCACCGCCTGCTCCACCGAGTCCCACAGCGGCGCCGGCTCCCCGGCCGTTCCCACCGCCCCCGTGGAGTTGGGCGCCGCGGCCGACGTGCCGGTCGGCGGCGCGAAGCTGTACCGGGAGAACAAGCTCGTCGTCAGCTGCCCGGCGGAGGGGCAGTACAAGGCGTTCAGCGCGCAGTGCACGCACGCCGGCTGCGTGCTGGACAAGATCGTCGAGGGGCAGGGCAACTGCCCCTGCCACGGCAGCCGCTTCGACGTGGCCACCGGCAGGGTACTGCGCGGGCCGGCCACCGACCCGCTGCCCGCCGTTCCCGTCCGGGCGGAGGGCGGCAAGCTGATCGCGGGCTGACGCTGCGGGGAACTGCGCCGCCGGCTCGGTGTCGGGTGGACAGGGGGAGCCCCTGCGGGTGGGGGCGCGGGGCGTTCGGGTTGTCGGTGGGCGACAGTAGGGTGGCGGCATGGCCGACCCTTCCAGCTACCGCCCCCAGCCGGGGCAGGTCCCCGACTCCCCGGGCGTCTACCGCTTCCGTGACGAGCACCGCCGGGTGATCTACGTCGGGAAGGCCAAGAGCCTGCGCCAGCGCCTGGCGAACTACTTCCAGGACGTCGCCGGGCTCCACCCCCGTACCGCCACCATGGTCACCACCGCCGCCTCCGTCGAGTGGACCGTGGTCTCCACCGAGGTCGAGGCCCTCCAGCTGGAGTACTCCTGGATCAAGGAGTACGACCCCCGGTTCAACGTGAAGTACCGGGACGACAAGAGCTACCCCTCCCTCGCCGTGACCATGAACGAGGAGTTCCCCCGGGTCCAGGTCATGCGCGGGCCCAAGAAGAAGGGCGTGCGGTACTTCGGGCCGTACGCGCACGCCTGGGCCATCCGCGAGACCGTCGACCTGATGCTCCGGGTGTTTCCGGTGCGCACCTGCTCCGCCGGGGTGTTCAAGCGGTCCGCGCAGATCGGCCGCCCCTGCCTGCTCGGCTACATCGGCAAGTGCTCCGCGCCCTGCGTCGGCCGGGTCAGCCCCGAGGAGCACCGGGAACTGGCCGAGGACTTCTGCGACTTCATGGCCGGGCGGACGGGCGCGTACCTCTCCCGCCTGGAGCAGCAGATGCACGAGGCCGCCGAGGAGATGGAGTACGAGAAGGCCGCCCGGCTGCGCGACGACATAGGGGCGCTGCGCCGCGCCATGGAGAAGAACGCGGTCGTGCTCGCGGACGCCACCGACGCCGACCTGATCGCGGTCGCCGAGGACGAGCTGGAGGCCGCCGTGCAGATCTTCCACGTGCGGGGCGGCCGGGTCCGCGGCCAGCGCGGCTGGGTCACCGACAAGGTCGAGGCCGTCGACACGGCCGGGCTCGTCGAGCACGCCCTGCAGCAGCTGTACGGGGAGGAGACCGGCGAGGCCGTCCCCAAGGAGGTGCTGGTCCCGGCCCTGCCCGAGGACGACGCCGCCCTCGGCCAGTGGCTCGCCGCGCGGCGCGGCTCCCTGGTGAGCCTGCGGGTGCCGCAGCGCGGGGACAAGAAGGCCCTGATGGAGACCGTCCACCGCAACGCCCTGCAGGCCCTGGCCCTGCACAAGACCAAGCGTGCCGCCGATCTGACCACCCGCTCCCGGGCCCTGGAGGAGATCGCCGAGGCCCTCGACCTCGACAGCGCCCCGCTGCGCATCGAGTGCTTCGACATCTCCCACCTGCAGGGCGACGACGTGGTGGCGTCCATGGTCGTCTTCGAGGACGGGCTCGCCCGCAAGAGCGAGTACCGGCGTTTCCAGATCAAGTCCTTCGCGGGGCAGGACGACGTCCGCTCGATGCACGAGGTGGTCTCCCGCCGCTTCCGCCGCTACCTCCAGGAGAAGCTGAAGACCGGCGAGTGGGCCCCCGAGGACGGGGACGGCGCCGAGGACGGCCCCGGGGCGCAGGAGGTCTCCGCGCAGGACGACGGGCGCCCCAAGCGTTTCGCCTACCCGCCGCAGCTCGTCGTCGTCGACGGCGGGCAGCCCCAGGTGGCCGCTGCCCGGCGGGCCCTGGAGGAGCTCGGCATCGACGACGTCGCCGTGTGCGGGCTGGCCAAGCGGCTGGAGGAGGTGTGGCTGCCCGGCGACGACGACCCCGTCGTGCTGCCCCGCAGCAGCGAGGGCCTGTACCTGCTCCAGCGGGTACGTGACGAAGCCCACCGTTTCGCCATCCAGTACCAGCGGAGCAAGCGCGGCAAACGGCTCAAGGCGGGGCCCCTGGACGAGGTGCCCGGGCTCGGCGACACGCGCAAACAGGCCTTGATCAAGCACTTCGGTTCGGTGAAGAAGCTCCGGCAGGCGACAATCGACCAGATCTGCGAGGTCCCGGGCATAGGACGCAAGACGGCCGAGTCCGTGGCCGCGGCCCTCGCCCAGGCGGCCCCCGCCGCTCCTGCCGTCAACACGGCGACGGGGGAGATCATTGAGGATGAGACCCCCGCGTCCGCGGTGGGGGTACCGCCCAGCGGCAGCTGGGGGACGTCGTCCGAACGGGGGACCGATCAATGACCGAGCACGAGACCGAGTACGACCGAGACGGAGCACAGGTGAGTACGGGCACGACACCAGAGCCCGGCGAGAGCGCCGAGGCCGCCATCCCCGAGCTGGTGATCATCTCCGGGATGTCCGGGGCCGGCCGCAGCACCGCGGCGAAGTGCCTGGAGGACCTCGGCTGGTTCGTCGTGGACAACCTTCCGCCGGCGCTGATCCCCACCATGGTGGAGCTCGGCGCCCGCTCGCAGGGCAACGTGGCGCGGATCGCCGTCGTCGTCGACGTCCGCGGCCGCCAGTTCTTCGACGCCCTGCGCGAGGCCCTCGCCGACCTCGAGCTGCGCGGGGTGACCCGGCGCATCGTGTTCCTGGAGTCCTCCGACGAGGCCCTGGTGCGCCGCTTCGAGTCGGTCCGCCGCCCGCACCCGCTGCAGGGAGACGGCCGCATCGTCGACGGCATCGCCGCCGAGCGCGACCTGCTGCGCGAGCTGCGCGGCGACGCCGACCTGGTGATCGACACCTCCAGCCTGAACGTGCACGAGCTGCGCGCCAAGATGGACGCCCAGTTCGCCGGCGACGAGGAGCCCGAGCTGCGGGCCACCGTCATGTCCTTCGGGTACAAGTACGGCCTGCCCGTCGACGCCGACCTCGTCGTCGACTGCCGTTTCATCCCGAACCCGCACTGGGTGCCCGAGCTGCGCCCCTTCACCGGGCTGAACCCCGAGGTGTCGGGCTACGTCTTCAGCCAGCCCGGCTCCAAGGAGTTCCTCGACCGCTACACGGAGCTGCTCCAGCTCATCGCCGCGGGCTACCGCCGCGAGGGCAAGCGGTACGTGACCATCGCCGTCGGCTGCACGGGCGGCAAGCACCGCAGCGTCGCCATGTCCGAGAAGCTCGCCGCCCGCCTCGCCTCCGAAGGGGTCGAGACCGTCGTGGTGCACCGGGACATGGGGCGCGAGTGACCGGACGTACCCTGAGGCTGCGCCGCCTGCGCCGCCTCACCTCGGGGCGGGGCGAGGGCATCGCCGGCCGCACCGCGCCGCGCCGCGGCGCGGCCCCCAAGGGGGCCGCGCCCAAGGTCGTCGCGCTCGGCGGCGGCATGGGGCTGTCGGCCTCCCTGGCCGCCCTGCGCCGGATCACCGGCGAACTCACGGCCGTGGTCACCGTCGCCGACGACGGCGGTTCCAGCGGCCGGCTGCGCGAGGAGCTCGGCGTGCTCCCGCCCGGCGACCTCCGCAAGGCACTGGCCGCCCTGTGCGGCGACGACGACTGGGGCCAGACCTGGGCCCGCGTCATCCAGCACCGCTTCCAGTCCGCCGGCGACCTCCACGAGCACGCGGTGGGCAACCTGCTCATCGTGGCCCTGTGGGAGCAGCTCGGCGACCCCGTCCAGGCCCTGGACCTGGTCGGCAGGCTGCTCGGCGCGCAGGGCCGGGTGCTGCCGATGTCGGCGGTGCCGCTGGAGCTCCAGGCCATGGTCAGGGGCCACGACCCGGCCCGGCCCGCGGACGTCGACACCGTCCGCGGGCAGGCCACCGTCGCCACCACCCCCGGCGAGGTCTTGTCCGTGCACGTCGTGCCGAGCGACCCGCCGGCGGTGCCGGAGGCCGTCGCCGCGGTCCTGGACGCGGACTGGGTGGTGCTGGGCCCCGGCTCGTGGTTCTCGTCCGTGATCCCGCACCTGCTGGTGCCGGAGCTGCTGGACGCGCTGATGGAGACCAAGGCGCGGCGGGTCCTCTCGCTGAACCTGGCTCCGCAGCCCGGCGAAACAGAGGGCTTCTCTCCGCAGCGTCATTTGGAGGTTTTGGCCCGACACGCCCCTAAACTCGCCCTGGACGTGGTGCTGGCCGACCAGGCCGCCGTGCCCGACCGCGAGTCCCTCGCCGATGCCGCGCAGCGCTTCGGTGCCGCGGTCGAGCTGGCGCCGGTGGCCAGGGAGGACGGCTCCCCGAAGCACGACCCGGAGCTGCTGGCCGCCGCGTACGACCGTATTTTTCGGATGCATGGAAGGATCGGCCCATGGCGATGACGCCAGCGGTGAAGGATGAGATCTCCCGGCTCCCCGTCACCCGGACCTGCTGCAGGAAGGCGGAGGTCTCGGCGATCCTTCGGTTCGCGGGCGGGCTGCACCTGGTGAGCGGCAGGATCGTCATCGAGGCGGAGCTGGACACCGGGATCGCCGCCCGCCGCCTGCGCAAGGACATCCTGGAGATTTTCGGCCACTCGTCGGACCTGGTGGTCATGGCCCCCGGCGGCCTGCGCCGCGGCAGCCGGTACGTCGTCCGGGTCGTGGCCGGGGGCGACCAGCTGGCCCGCCAGACGGGGCTCGTGGACGGCCGCGGCCGCCCCATCCGGGGTCTGCCCCCGCAGGTGGTCTCCGGGGCCACCTGTGACGCGGAGGCGGCCTGGCGCGGGGCCTTCCTGGCCCACGGCTCGCTCACCGAGCCGGGCCGGTCCTCCTCCCTGGAGGTCACCTGCCCCGGCCCGGAGGCCGCGCTGGCCCTGGTGGGCGCCGCCCGTCGGCTCTCCATCGCCGCCAAGGCGCGCGAGGTGCGCGGTGTGGACCGGGTCGTCGTCCGCGACGGCGACGCCATCGGCGCCCTGCTGACCCGGCTCGGCGCCCACGAGTCGGTGCTGGCCTGGGAGGAGCGGCGGATGCGCCGCGAGGTCCGTGCCACCGCGAACCGCCTCGCCAACTTCGACGACGCCAACCTGCGCCGGTCGGCGCGGGCCGCCGTGGCCGCCGGGGCCCGCGTCCAGCGCGCCCTGGAGATTCTCGGCGAGGAGGTCCCCGAGCACCTCGCCGCCGCGGGCCGGCTGCGCATGGAGCACAAGCAGGCCTCCCTGGAGGAGCTCGGCGCGCTCGCCGACCCGCCGCTGACCAAGGACGCGGTCGCCGGCCGGATCCGGCGCCTGCTCGCGATGGCCGACAAGCGGGCCCAGGACCTCGGCATCCCCGGCACCGAGTCGAACCTCAGCGACGAGATGGCCGACAACCTGGCCGGATGAGCTGCCGCGGCGGGGTCGACGGTGGTTCGGCGGCGCCCCTCCAAGGGCGCGGGGAACCGCGCGTCGGCGACAACGGGTCCGCAGTCGGTCGCCGACCCGTCGCAGCAGCTCCCGCGGGGCGCTCGGCAGCCCTGTTGCCCGTACGCCGCGCCGCAGGGGCCCGCACGTCGCAGTCCGCGTCACGTGCCGGCCCCTGCCGCGCGGCGGCTCAATCCCACGAGGCCCCATTGACATGAACATGGGCTCTCGTGAGCCTGTCGTGCACACCATTTCGCTTTCGTGGCTGACGACGCCCAGGGGGGCACATGAGGCACCTCACGAGATCGATCCTCGCCGCCGGCGCACTCCTCTTAGGCACCACCGTGGCCGCCCTCCCGGCGGCCCACGCCCGCCCCGCGGCGGACACCGCCCCGGGCGCCGACACCGATACCGATGACGTACGCGTCTACGAGGCCGACGTCACCAAGGAGCAGATCCCCCTCGTCCTCGCCGCGGGCCAGGACGCCCACGAGCTCACCGAGCGCGCCCCGCAGACGGGTACGGCCCGCGTCGAGCTGATCCTCACCCCCTCCCAGGCCGGGAAGCTCTCCGCCCGCGGGATCCGGCTCGCCGAGCGGCGGGTGGGGCAGTCGGCCCGCGCCCAGGCCCCCGGCGACGGGGTCTTCCGCCCGTACAGCGGCAAGGGCGGCCTCCAGGAGGAGGTCCTCAGGACGGCCCAGGAGCACCCGGCCCTCACGAAGGTCGTCTCCATCGGCAAGACCGTCCAGGGCAAGGACATCCTCGCGCTGAAGGTCAGCAAGGACGCCGACCGCGTCCGCGACGGCGGGAAGCCGTCCGTGCTCTACATGTCCAACCAGCACGCCCGCGAGTGGATCACCCCCGAGATGACCCGGCGGCTGATGCACCACACCCTCGACAACTACGGCAAGGACCCGCGTATCACCGCCCTGGTGGACTCCACCGAGCTGTGGTTCCTGCTCTCCGCCAACCCCGACGGGTACGACTACACCCACGCCCCCGACGGCAAGCGGCTGTGGCGCAAGAACCTGGCCGACAACAACGGCGA
Organism: Streptomyces sp. NPDC029014; assembly: GCF_055564695.1. Taxonomy (NCBI): domain Bacteria; kingdom Bacillati; phylum Actinomycetota; class Actinomycetes; order Kitasatosporales; family Streptomycetaceae; genus Streptomyces; species Streptomyces sp. NPDC029014. Next base: position 123,401 of record NZ_JBVHVT010000005.1, on the reverse strand, counting down.
CGGGAAGACCACCACCGGGGACGGCGTCGACCTCAACCGGAACTTCACCTACAAGTGGGGCTACGACAACGAGGGTTCCTCACCGAACCCGTCGAGCGAGACCTACCGCGGCCCCCGGGCCTCCTCCGAACCCGAGACCGTCGCCCTCGACCGGTTCGAGAAGCGCATCGGCTTCCGGTACGCGGTCAACTACCACTCCGCCGCCGAGCTGCTGCTCTACGGGGTGGGCTGGCAGGTGGCCACCGGCACCCCGGACGACGTCGCCTACAAGGCGCTGGCCGGCACCCCCGAGAACCCGGCCGTCCCCGGCTACCACCCGCAGCTGTCGTCGGAGCTCTACACCACCAACGGCGAGGCCGACGGCCACGCGTCCAACGTCAACGGCATCATGATGTTCACGCCGGAGATGACGACCTGCCAGACGGCTTCCGCCAGCGATCCGAACGACCGCTGGCGGCCCGAGGACTGCCGCTCCGGCTTCACCTTCCCCGACGACGAGAAGCTGATCCAGGCGGAGTTCGCCAAGAACGTCCCCTTCGCCCTCGCCGTCGCCGAGAGCGCCACCCGCCCCGACCGCCCGAAGTCCCCGGTGGGCCTGACCGCCGCCGACTTCACCCTCGACCCCTTCACCACCTCCTACGCGGCCCGCGGCCAGGCCCAGCCGGTCTCCGTCACGGCCCGCAAGGCGCTGAAGGACAAGCGGCTCACGTACCGCATCAACGGCGGCCGGACGCACGACGAGGGACTGCGCGCCTGGAAGGGCGGCTCCGTCTACGGCGGCGAGGACCACAACTGGTTCGACCAGTACCGGGCGGAGGTGGACGGCGCCGGACCCGGCGACCGCGTCGAGGCCTGGTTCACCGGCCGCGACGAGTCCGGCCGGAAGGTATCCAGCGAGCACTTCACGTACACCGTGGCCCAGCGGCCGCGCGCCGACGTGCTGGTGATCGCCGAGGAGGGAGCCACGGCCCGGCACGCGCAGACCTACGTCGACGCCCTGCGCGCGGCCGGCCGGTCCGCGGCCGTCTGGGACGTGGCCGAGCGCGGCGCCCCGCACCACCTCGGCGTCCTCTCCCACTTCCGCACCGCCGTCCACTACACCGGCGCCGCCGAGCCCGGCGGTGCCACCCAGCTCGCCGTGCGCGACTTCCTCAACGAGGGCGGCCGGCTGGTCGAGGCCGGCGAACTGGCCGGCGGCGACGCCCAGGTCGGGCCCGCCCTGACCGACGACTTCAGCCAGTACTACCTCGGCGCGTACGGTCGCGCCGGAGCCCGCGGCGCCACCGGATTCAACGGCGCCGGCGCCCTGGCCGGCGCCCAGGGGCCCGTGGCCGACGCGGCGGGCAACCCGCTGGACGCCCCCGGCGCGTACACGGTGACCTCCGAGGCCCTGCCCCCGGCGCAGTTCCCGCAGTTCAAGAGCGCGCAGGGCGGTAGCTACGCCGGGGTCGCGAACCCGTACGCCCCCTACGCCGGCACCGGGATGGCCGCAGCCGCCCACGCCGACGACGACTGGAAGCGGCTGACCCGCACCATCGACCTCACCAAGGTCACCGCGGCCGACCGGCCGCAGCTCAAGGCCGCCCTCCACTGGAACACCGAGCCCGGCTACGACCACGCGGTCCTGGAGGCCCGCACCGCCGGCGCGGACGACTGGACCACGCTGCCCGAGGCCGGCGGCCTCACCCGCTCCCAGGTCCCGGCGGACTGCGCCGCCGGCTTCTTCCTGGGCGGCCACCCGTTCCTCGGCCACTACCTGACCCTCGGCGCCGACGGCTGCACCGCAACGGGCAGCAGCGGCGCGTGGCACAGCTTCACCGGCTCCTCCGACGGCTGGAAGCAGGTCTCCTTCGACCTGGGCGCCTACGCGGGGAAGACGGTCGAGCTCTCCTTCTCCTACATCACCGACGGGAGCGAGGGCGGCCGCGGCGTCTTCCTCGACGACGCACGCCTGTCCGTCGGGTCAGTGGACCAGACCACTGATGGTTTCGAGGGCTCTCTGGGAGCCTGGACGGTGCGGGCCGGACCCGCCGGAAGCCCCGACGTCCCGGGTGACTGGTCCGTCTCCGGAGAGCTGTTCAAGTCCTACGCATCGGTCACCACGCGTAACACCGTCCTGCTCGGATTCGGTCTGGAGCACCTGTCGACGGCCCGGGACCGTGCCGTACTGATCGGTAAGGCGCTCCGTTCGCTGCACCACTGATCGAAGGCCCGACCGCAGCTCACCGTGCGTGACGGGGGCCGAGGCCCCGAGGGTTCCGCACCGGCCTCCCGGTGCGGCCCCGGGGTGTGTCAGCCCTTGGACGATGTCACTCGCAAGCTCACGGAGAGGTAGGGTCGTAAGCGGTCGGGGACATCCCATTTACAGCTCGCCGGCGCACAGACCGGCGCACCAACGAGGAGATCGGTTCGTGACGATCCGCGTAGGAATCAACGGTTTTGGCCGCATTGGCCGCAACTACTTCCGAGCTCTCCTGGAGCAGGGGGCGGACATCGAGATCGTCGGTGTCAACGACCTGACGGACAACGCCACCCTGGTGCACCTCCTCAAGTACGACAGCATCCTCGGCCGCCTCCGGCAGGAGGTCACGCACACCGAGGACACCATCACGGTCGGCGGCAACACCTTCAAGACCTTCGCCGAGCGCGACCCCGCGAACCTCCCCTGGGGCGAGCTGGGCGCCGACATCGTCATCGAGTCGACCGGCATCTTCACGAAGAAGGCCGACGCCGCCAAGCACCTCGCCGCCGGCGCGAAGAAGGTCCTCATCTCGGCTCCGGCCAAGGACGAGGACATCACCATCGTGATGGGCGTCAACCAGGACAAGTACGACGCGGCCAACCACCACGTCATCTCCAACGCCTCCTGCACCACCAACTGCGTGGCGCCGATGGCCAAGGTCCTCGACGAGAACTTCGGCATCGTCAAGGGCATGATGACCACGGTCCACGCGTACACGAACGACCAGCGCATCCTGGACTTCCCGCACTCGGACCTGCGCCGCGCCCGCGCCGCCGCCGAGAACATCATCCCGACCTCCACCGGTGCCGCCAAGGCCACCGCCCTGGTCCTCCCGCAGCTCAAGGGCAAGCTGGACGGCATCGCCATGCGCGTCCCGGTCCCCACCGGCTCGGTCACCGACCTCGTCATCGAGCTGGACCGCGAGACGACCAAGGAAGAGATCAACACCGCCTTCCAGAAGGCCGCCGAGGGCCAGCTGAAGGGCATCCTGGACTACACCGAGGACCCGATCGTCTCCTCCGACATCGTGAACTGGCCCGCCTCCTGCACGTTCGACTCGTCCCTGACGATGGTCCAGGGCAAGCAGGTCAAGGTCGTCGGCTGGTACGACAACGAGTGGGGCTACTCCAACCGCCTCGTCGACCTCACCGTCTTCGTCGGCGGTCAGCTCTAAGGTTCGTCGGGCACCAAAGCCGAACACGATGATGTGAGCACAGGGTCCGCGCAGCGCGATGAAGCGTTGTACGGGCCCTGTTGCTTGCCTGTCCCACCCACCCCGCACCGGGCACCGCCGGTGCCGGGGGACAAGGAGTAGAAACAGATGAAGACGATCGACGAACTCCTCGCCGAGGGCGTCTCCGGCAAGAGGGTCTTCGTGCGCGCGGACCTCAACGTGCCGCTCGCCGGTGACAAGATCACCGACGACGGCCGCATCCGCGCCGTGCAGCCGACCATCGCGAAGCTCGCCGAGGCCGGCGCCCGCGTGGTCGTCGCCTCGCACCTGGGCCGCCCGAAGGGTGCTCCGGACCCGGCCTTCTCCCTCGCCCCGGCCGCCCAGCGGCTCGGCGAACTGCTCGGCGCCGAGGTGGCCTTCGCCGCCGACACCGTCGGCGCCTCGGCCCGGGAGACCGTCGCCAAGCTCGCCGACGGCCAGGTCGCGGTCCTGGAGAACCTGCGCTTCAACGCCGGCGAGACGTCCAAGGACGACGCCGAGCGCGGCGCCTTCGCCGACCAGCTCGCCGAGCTGGCCGACGTCTACGTCGGCGACGGCTTCGGCGCCGTCCACCGCAAGCACGCCTCGGTCTTCGACCTGCCCGCGCGCCTCCCGCACGCGGCCGGCTTCCTCATCGCCACCGAGGTCGGCGTCCTGAAGAAGCTGACCGCCGACGTCAAGCGCCCCTACGTCGTCGTCCTGGGCGGCGCCAAGGTCTCCGACAAGCTCGCCGTCATCGACGAGCTGCTCGGCAAGGCCGACCGCCTGCTGATCGGCGGCGGCATGGCGTACACCTTCCTGTACGCCAAGGGCTACGAGGTCGGCATCTCCCTGCTCCAGAAGGACCAGGTGGAGAGGGTCAAGGAGTACATGGCCCGGGCCGAGGCCAATGGCGTCGAGCTGGTCCTGCCGGTGGACGTCCTCGCCTCCGCGGACTTCCCCGACATCAAGGGCGGCACCCCGGCCGACTACATCACCGTCGACGCGGACGAGATCCCCGCCGACAAGGAGGGCCTGGACATCGGCCCCCGGACCCGCGAACTGTACGCTTCGAAGATCGCCGACGCCGAGACCGTCTTCTGGAACGGCCCGGTGGGCGTCTTCGAGCACCCCGACTACGCCGGCGGCACCCGCGCGATCGCGCAGGCCCTCGTCGACAGCTCCGCGTTCACCGTCGTCGGCGGCGGTGACTCCGCCGCCGCCGTGCGTACGCTCGGCTTCGACGAGAACGCTTTCGGCCACATCTCTACCGGCGGCGGCGCCTCCCTCGAGTACCTCGAGGGCAAGTCGCTCCCCGGCATCGCTGCACTGGAGGTCTGACCCCGCATGACCACGCGCACCCCGCTGATGGCGGGCAACTGGAAGATGAACCTCAACCACCTCGAGGCCATCGCCCACACCCAGAAGCTCGCCTTCGCCCTCTCCGACAAGGACCACGACGCCGTCGAGGTCGCCGTCCTGGTGCCCTTCACCGACCTGCGCTCGGTGCAGACGCTGGTCGAGGGCGACAAGCTGAAGATCAAGTACGGCGCCCAGGACATCTCGGCGCAGGACTCCGGCGCCTACACCGGCGAGATCTCCGGCCCGATGCTCTCGAAGCTGAAGTGCACGTACGTGGCCGTCGGCCACAGCGAGCGCCGCCAGTACCACGGCGAGACCGACGAGATCTGCAACGCCAAGGTCAAGGCCGCGTTCCGCCACGGCCTCACCCCGATCCTGTGCGTCGGCGAGGGCCTCGACGTCCGCAAGGCCGGCAACCAGGTCGCGCACACCCTCGCCCAGGTCGACGGCGGCCTCAAGGACGTCCCGGCCGACCAGGCCGAGTCCGTCGTGATCGCCTACGAGCCCGTCTGGGCCATCGGCACCGGCGAGGTCGCCACCCCCGAGGACGCCCAGGAGGTCTGCGGGGCCATCCGCGGCCGTCTCGCCGAGCTGTACTCCCAGGAGCTGGCCGACAAGGTCCGCATCCAGTACGGCGGCTCGGTCAAGGGCGGCAACATCGCGGCGATCATGGCCCAGCCGGACGTCGACGGCGCCCTCGTGGGCGGCGCGTCCCTCGACGCGGACGAGTTCGTCAAGATCGTCCGGTTCCGGGACCAGTAGTCGCGCCGGGTCCGCACGCAGGCCGGACGCTCGCGGCAGCGAGTAGGCGGCGGGGCGGATCCGTCGTACCCTTGCGGGGGCCAGGGGGCTGAACCAGCAGCCACTGGCCCCCGCGCACGTCCAGCACAGCCGGAAGCCAAGAGAAGCCAGAAAGTAGGAACCAGCCGTGGTTATGGGGTTCTCGATTGCCCTGATCGTCTTCAGCGCCCTGCTGATGCTGCTCGTGCTGATGCACAAGGGCAAGGGCGGCGGCCTCTCGGACATGTTCGGCGGCGGCATGCAGTCGTCCGTCGGCGGCTCGTCGGTCGCCGAGCGCAACCTCGACCGCATCACCGTCGTGATCGGTCTGCTGTGGTTCGCGTGCATCGTGGCGCTGGGCCTGCTCACCAAGTCGTCGGGCTGACCCGTCCGGGAAGCCGTCGGTTCTCGCCATTCGGCCCGTCCGGCCGGCCCCGCCCTGCCTATCATGAAGACGGCGTCCGCAGCCTGGAGTGAGTAACTCCATTTGCTGGACGTCCGTTGGGCCTTACGTAGACTGGGGCGCCCGCGGCGGAATCCACTCACGCTTCGCGGCACCATCACGCAGGGAGTTACGACCGTGGCAAGTGGCAACGCGATCCGGGGCAGCCGGGTCGGGGCGGGGCCGATGGGCGAGGCGGAGCGCGGTGAGTCCGCACCCCGCCTGCGCATCTCGTTCTGGTGCTCCAACGGGCACGAGACGCAGCCCAGCTTCGCCAGCGACGCGCAGGTGCCGGACACCTGGGACTGCCCGCGCTGCGGGTTCCCGGCCGGGCAGGACCGGGACAACCCCCCGGCGCCGCCCCGCACCGAGCCCTACAAGACGCACCTGGCGTACGTACGGGAGCGGCGCACGGACGCCGACGGCGAGGCGATCCTCGCCGAGGCGCTCGCCAAACTCCGCGGCGAGATCTGAACGAACGCGCGGTGACGATGTGACAGGGGCCCGGGGGGGGGGGGGGGGGGGGGGGGGGGGGGGGGGGGGGGATCGCGGGTGCGGTTCTCGACCTCCTTCCCCCTTCTCTCCTCGCGCGGGGTAAAG
>NZ_JBVHVT010000005.1:0-116773 GCF_055564695.1 Streptomyces sp. NPDC029014 | reverse complement strand
TACGCGACACCAAACAAGCGGGCGAAGACGAAAGGGGAGGGCAGAAAGAACAACCCCCCCCCCCCCCCCCCCCCCCCCCCCCCCCCCCGGGCCCCTTCGCATGCGGTGGGCCCCCTTCCGATCCCTTAAGTTGGTGATCGGCGGGGCACGACAGGACGGAAGAAACGGGTTGATGTCCGAAATGAACGCAGACAGCCGTGTGAGGCTCAACCGGACCCCCGAGTGGCTTGCCCTCGGCAAGCACCGGGAAGAGCTCGGACAGACGCATCTGCGCGAACTGTTCGAGGCGGCGCCGGGCCGGGGCACGGACTACACGCTGCGGGTCGGGGACCTGCACATCGACTACTCCAAGAACCTCGTGACGGACGAGACGCTGGCGCTGCTGCGGGAGCTGGCGGAGGCGACCGGAGTGGCCGCGCTGCGCGAGGCCATGTTCCGCGGCGAGAAGATCAACACCACCGAGGACCGGGCCGTCCTGCACACGGCGCTGCGCGCCGCCCCCGACGCGGTCATCGAGGTGGACGGCGAGAACGTCGTCCCCGGTGTGCACGCCGTCCTCGACAAGATGGCCGCGTTCAGCGACCGCGTGCGCTCGGGGGAGTGGACCGGCTTTACCGGCGAGCGCATCACCAACGTCGTCAACATCGGCATCGGCGGCTCCGACCTGGGCCCGGCCATGGCCTACGAGGCGCTGCGCGCCTTCACCGACCGCGACCTGACCGTGCGGTTCGTCTCCAACGTGGACGGCGCCGACCTGCACGAGGCGGTGCGCGACCTCGACCCGGCGCGGACCCTGTTCATCATCGCCTCCAAGACCTTCACCACCATCGAGACCATCACCAACGCCGAATCGGCGCGCGCCTGGCTGCTGGACGGCCTCGGCGGCGACCAGGCCGCCGTGGCACGGCACTTCGTGGCGCTGTCCACCAACGCCGAGAAGGTGTCGGACTTCGGCATCGACCCGGCCAACATGTTCGAGTTCTGGGACTGGGTCGGCGGCCGCTACTCCTTCGACTCGGCCATCGGCCTCTCCCTGATGATCGCGATCGGCCCCGGCCGCTTCCGCGAACTCCTGGGCGGCTTCCGGCTGATGGACGAGCACTTCCGTACCGCGCCCGCCGAGCAGAACGCCCCGCTGCTGCTCGGCCTGCTCGGGATCTGGTACGGCGCCTTCCACGGCGCCCAGTCGCACGCCGTCCTGCCCTACAGCCACTACCTGTCGCGGTTCACCGCCTACCTCCAGCAGCTCGACATGGAGTCCAACGGCAAGTCCGTGGACCGCGACGGCCGCCCGGTGGACTGGCAGACCGGCCCGGTCGTGTGGGGCACGCCCGGCACCAACGGGCAGCACGCGTACTACCAGTTGATCCACCAGGGCACGAAGGTGATCCCGGCGGACTTCATCGGCTTCGCCCACCCCGTGGCCGAACTGTCCCCGGCGCTGGCCGCCCAACACGACCTGCTGATGGCGAACTTCTTCGCGCAGACGCAGGCGCTGGCCTTCGGCAAGACCGCGGACGAGGTCCGCGCCGAGGGTGCGCCGGAGGCCCTCGTCCCGCACAAGACCTTCCGCGGCAACCACCCGACGACCACGATCCTGGCCGCCGAGCTGACCCCCTCGGTCCTCGGCCAGCTGATCGCGCTGTACGAGCACAAGGTGTTCGTCCAGGGCGCCGTCTGGAACATCGACTCCTTCGACCAGTGGGGCGTGGAGCTCGGCAAGGTCCTGGCCAAGCGGGTGGAGCCGGCCCTGACCGAGGGCGCCGACGTCCCGGGCCTCGACGCCTCGACCCGCGGCCTGGTGGCCGCGTACCGCTCGCTGCGCGGCCGTTCCTGACCTCGGCGGCGGCCGCCCGTGGCCGCCGCCGTCCGCGACGCGCGCCGAGGGCCCGCCCCCTCCCGGTGGATTCGGGGAGGGGGCGGGCCCTCGTGCATGCGGGCGGGGTCGGCTGCGGACCCCGCCCCGGGCCGGCCGGTGCCGCCCCGGGCCGGCCGGTGCCGCCCCGGGCCGGCCGGTGCCGCCCCGGGCCGGCCGGTGCCGCCCCGGGCCGGCTGGTGCCGCCCCGGGTCAGGCCGAGGCCGGCGGGTACATGCCCGCCGGGAGCTTCGCCGCCGCGGCCCGGTCCAGCAGCCACAGGGTGCGCGAGCGCCCGTACGCCGCCGCGGCCGGGGCCTGCAGCTCGCCCGCCCCGCCGAGCGCGATCGCCACCGCGCCCGCCTTGTCCTCGCCCGCCGCCAGCAGCCACACCTCGCGGGCCGCGCGGATGGCCGGCAGGGTCAGCGAGACGCGGGTCGGCGGCGGCTTCGGGGCACCGTGGACGCCGACGACCATGCGGTCGCTCTCGCGCGCCGCCGGGTGCTCCGGGAACAGCGAGGCCACGTGCGTGTCCGGGCCGACGCCCAGCATCAGCACGTCGAAGCGGGGCACCGGACCGTGGTCCTCCGGCTCCGCTGCCCGGCGCAGCTCCTCCGCGTACGCCGCGGCCGCCGCGTCCACGTCACTGCCGTACGGGCCGTCCGAGGCGGGCATCACGTGGACCCGCGCCGGGTCCACCGGGACCGCGTCGAGCAGCGCATCCCGGGCCTGGACGTGGTTGCGCTCGGGGTCGTCGGCCGGGACGTACCGCTCGTCGCCCCACCACAGGTCCAGGCGGGACCAGTCGACCGCGTCCCGGGCCGGGGCCGCTGCGAGCGCCGCGAGGAGCCCGTTGCCGTTGCGGCCGCCCGTGAGGACCACCGAGGCGCTGCCGCGGGCCGCCTGCGCGTCCACGATCTTCGTGATGAGCCGGGCGGCCGCGGCCTGGGCCATCAGCTCCTTGTCCCGGTGGACGACGACCTGGGGAGTCGTCATACCCATGTTGTTGCCGCCTTCTTCGTCAGGAAATGGCTCGGCCGCCGACCGGACCGCACCCCCGCGAACGGGGGGCGGACCGGCCGGCGGCCGTCGTGCTTCACTGCTTGGCCGAGGCCTTCTTGGCCGGCGCGGCCGCCTTGCCGGCGGACTTGCCGCCCTTGGCCGCGGACGCGGAACCGGCGGCGTCGGCCGCCGGGGCACCGGCTTCGGTGTCGGCGTCGGCGACGGCTTCGGCGACCGCCTCGGCCTCCGCCGCGGCCGCGGCGGGCGCCGCCCCGGTCGGAGCGGCCTGGGCACGGGCCGACTCCAGCTTCGCCACGCCGAACTTCAGCGCGGACGCATAGGTGTTGTCCGGGTCGAGCCGGCGCAGCTCCTCCGCCAGCAGCTCGGCCGTGTCGCGGCGCTTGAGCGCCACGCTCCGGTCGGGCTGGCCCGGCATGCGCAGCGTCGCCAGCGAACCGTCCGCCCGGTCCAGGACGATCTCGCCGTCCTTGGTCTCCAGGTGCACCGACGTCAGACCGGGGCCCGCCGACAGGGTGCGCCGGACGGGGACCTTCAGGCGGTCCGCCAACCACATGGCCAGCAGCTCGCAGCTCGGGTTCTCGTCCTCGCCCTCGACGACCGCCGAGACGATCTGGAAGGCCTGCTGGTCCAGGGCCGCCGCCAGCATGGAGCGCCACGGCGTGATCCGGGTCCAGGACAGGTCCGTGTCACCGGGGGCGTACGCGGCCGCCCGCCCCGCCAGCACCCCGATGGGGTCCTCGCAGGCGTACGTGTCCGCGATCCGGCGCTGGCCGAGCGCGCCCAGCGGGTTGCCCGCAAGGTCCGACGGGGCACCCTCCGGCCACCAGACGACCACCGGGGCGTCCGGCAGGAGCAGGGGGAGGACCACGGAGTCGGCGTGGTTGACCAGCTCACCGTGGAGGCGGAGCACCACCGTTTCACCCGAACCGGCGTCCGCGCCGACGCGGACTTCCGCGTCGAGACGGGCGTCGCGACGGCTGCGCGGCGAACGGCTGCCCCGCTTGATGACGACGATGATCCGCGAGGGGTGCTCGTGGGACGCGTCGTTCGCCGACTTGAGCGCGTCGTACGCGTTCTCCTCGTCGGTCACGATCACCAGCGTGAGGACCATGCCGACGGCCGGCGTGCCGATGTCCCGGCGTGCCTGCACCAGCGCGGCGTTGATCTTGCTGGAGGTGGTCTCCGTGAGGTCGATCTTCATGGCCGGCGCCAGCTCCGTCCGTCTCGTGCGAGCATCTCGTCCGCCTCGACCGGCCCCCAGGTACCCGCCGTGTACTGGGCGGGCTTGCCGTGCTTGTCCCAGTACTCCTCGATCGGGTCGAGGATGTTCCAGGAGAGCTCGACCTCCTGGTGGCGCGGGAAGAGGTTCGCGTCACCCAGCAGGACGTCGAGGATCAGCCGCTCGTAGGCCTCGGGGCTCGACTCCGTGAAGGACTCGCCGTACGCGAAGTCCATCGTGACGTCCCGGACCTCCATGGAGGTGCCGGGGACCTTGGAGCCGAAGCGGACCGTCACGCCCTCGTCCGGCTGGACCCGGATGACCAGGGCGTTCTGCCCCAGCTCCTCGGTCGCGCCCGACTCGAACGGCAGGTACGGGGCCCGCTTGAAGACCACCGCGATCTCGGTGACCCGGCGGCCCAGGCGCTTGCCGGTCCGCAGGTAGAACGGCACGCCCGCCCAGCGACGGTTGTTGATCTCCAGGCGGATGGCCGCGTAGGTGTCCGTCTTCGAGTTCGGGTCGATGCCGTCCTCTTCGAGGTAGCCGACGACCTTCTCGCCGCCCTGCCACGCGGAGGTGTACTGGCCGCGCACGGTGTGCTTGCCGAGGTCCTCGGGGATCTCGACGGCGCTGAGCACCTTCAGCTTCTCCGCCACCAGCGCCTTGGGATGGAAGGAGCCGGGCTCCTCCATCGCCGTCAGCGCGAGCAGCTGGAGCAGGTGGTTCTGGATGACGTCGCGGGCCGCGCCGATGCCGTCGTAGTAGCCGGCCCGGCCGCCGATGCCGATGTCCTCGGCCATGGTGATCTGCACGTGGTCGACGTACGACCGGTTCCAGATCGGCTCGAACATCGTGTTGGCGAAGCGGAGCGCCAGGATGTTCTGGACGGTCTCCTTGCCCAGGTAGTGGTCGATGCGGAAGACCTCGTCCCGGGGGAAGACCTCGTGGACGACCTTGTTGAGCTCCTCGGCGCTCTTCAGGTTGTGGCCGAAGGGCTTCTCGATGACGGCGCGCCGCCAGGAGCCCTCCTTCTGCGCCAGCCCGTGGTCCTTGAGCTGCTGGACCACCTTCGGGAAGAACTTCGGCGGCACGGACAGGTAGAAGGCGAAGTTGCCGCCCGTCCCCTGCTGCTTGTCGAGCTCCTCGATCGTCGCCTTCAGGGTCTCGAAGGCCTGGTCGTCGTCGAAGTCGCCCTGGACGAAGCGGCAGCCCTGCACCAGCTGCTGCCACACCTCTTCACGGAAGGGTGTGCGCGCGTGCTGCTTGACGGCCTCGTACACCTCCTGGGCGAAGTCCTCGTGCTCCCACTCCCGGCGGGCGAAGCCGATCAGCGAGAAGCCCGGCGGCAACAGGCCGCGGTTGGCCAGGTCGTAGACGGCGGGCATCAGCTTCTTGCGCGACAGGTCACCCGTAACGCCGAAAATGACCAGACCGGACGGTCCCGCGATGCGCGGGAGCCGCCGGTCCTGTGCGTCACGAAGCGGGTTCGCTCCGTTTACAGACAAAGTGCTCAGGCCTCCGTGGGAGCGAGGCGCTCCAGCTCCGCCTCGGTGGACTTCAGCAGGTCGTTCCAGGACGCCTCGAACTTGTCGACGCCCTCGTCCTCAAGCAGCTGCACCACATCGTCGTACGAGATGCCGAGCTTCGCGACCGCATCGAGCTCCGCGCGCGACTGCTCGTAGGTGCCGCGCACCGTGTCGCCCGTGATCTCGCCGTGGTCGGCGGTGGCCTCCAGGGTGGCCTCGGGCATGGTGTTCACCGTGTTCGGGGCGACCAGGTCGACCACGTACAGGGTGTCCTTGTACGCCGGGTCCTTGACGCCGGTCGAGGCCCACAGCGCGCGCTGCTTGTTGGCGCCCAGACGCTCCAGGGCGGCCCAGCGGTCGGAGGAGAAGACCTCCTCGTAGGCCTCGTAGGCCAGACGGGCGTTGGCGAGCGCGGCCTTGCCCTTCAGGGCCTTGGCCTCGTCCGTGCCCAGCGCGTCCAGGCGCTTGTCGATCTCGGAGTCCACGCGGGACACGAAGAAGGAGGCGACCGAGTGGATCTCGGACAGGTCCAGGCCCGCGGCCTTCGCCTTCTCCAGACCCGTCAGGTACGCGTCCATGACCTCGCGGTAGCGCTCCAGCGAGAAGATCAGCGTGACGTTGACGCTGATGCCCTTGCCGATGACCTCGGCGATCGCCGGCAGGCCGGCCTTGGTCGCCGGGATCTTGATCAGCGTGTTCGGGCGGTCCACCAGCCAGGCGAGCTGCTTGGCCTCGGCGATCGTCGCCGCGGTGTTGTGGGCCAGGCGCGGGTCGACCTCGATCGACACGCGGCCGTCCTGGCCGTCGGTCCGGTCGAAGACCGGGCGCAGGATGTCGGCGGCGTCGCGGACGTCGGCCGTCGTGATCATGCGGATGGCCTCGTCGACGGTGACCTTGCGGGCGGCCAGGTCCGCGAGCTGCTGCTCGTAGCCGTCACCGCTGCTGATCGCCTTCTGGAAGATCGACGGGTTGGTGGTGACGCCGACGACGTGCGACTCGTCGACGAGCTCCGCCAGGTTGCCCGACGTGATGCGCTTGCGGGACAGGTCGTCCAGCCAGATCGCCACGCCCTCGTCGGAGAGGCGCTTGAGTGCGTCTGTCATGGGAATTGCATCTCCTACTGGTGTTCGTACCGGCGTCAGCGCGCGGCTTCGATCGATTCCTTGGCGGCCGCGGCAACGGCCTCGGCGGTGAAGCCGAACTCGCGGAACAGCACCTTGGCGTCGGCCGAGGCACCGAAGTGTTCGAGGGAGACGATGCGGCCCGCGTCGCCCACGTAGCGGTGCCAGGTCAGGCCGATGCCGGCCTCGACCGCGACGCGCGCCTTCACGGCCGGCGGCAGGACGCTGTCCTTGTACGCCTGGTCCTGCTCCTCGAACCACTCGACGGACGGCATCGACACGACCCGGGTCGGGATGCCCTCGGCCTGCAGCGCCTCACGGGCGCCCACGGCGAGCTGGACCTCGGAGCCGGTGCCGATGAGCACGACCTGGGCGTTGCCGCCCTCGGCCTCGAACAGCACGTAGCCGCCCTTGGCCGCGTCCTCGTTGCGCTCGTAGGTCGGGACGCCCTGGCGGGTCAGTGCAAGGCCGTGCGGGGTGCCCTTGCCGAAGACCTTGGTGTGGCGCTTGAGGATCTCGCGCCAGGCGATCGCCGTCTCGTTCGCGTCGGCCGGGCGGACGACCGCCAGGCCCGGGATGGCGCGCAGCGAGGCGATGTGCTCGACCGGCTGGTGGGTCGGGCCGTCCTCGCCGAGGCCGATGGAGTCGTGCGTCCACACGTACGTCACCGGCAGGTGCATCAGGGCCGACAGGCGCACCGCGTTGCGCATGTAGTCGGAGAACACCAGGAAGGTGCCGCCGTAGATACGGGTGTGGCCGTGCAGGGCGATGCCGTTCATGGCGGCGGCCATGGAGTGCTCGCGGATGCCGAAGTGGATGGTGCGGCCGTACGGGTCGGCCTCCGGCAGCGGGTTGCCCTTCGGCAGGAACGAGGAGTTCTTGTCGATGGTGGTGTTGTTCGAGCCGGCCAGGTCGGCCGAGCCGCCCCACAGCTCCGGGATGACCGCGCCGAGGGCGGCGAGCACCTTGCCGGAGGCGGCGCGGGTGGCGACACCGGTGCCGGGCTCGAAGACGGGGAGCTTGTCCTCCCAGCCCTCGGGCAGCTCGTTGGCCTGGATGCGGTCGAACTCGGCCGCGCGCTCCGGGTTGGCGGTGCGCCAGGCGGAGAGGTCCTTGTCCCAGGCGGCCCGGGCCTCGCGGCCGCGGTCCAGCGCCTGGCGGGTGTGGCCGATGACGGCGTCGGAGACCTCGAAGGACTGCTCCGGGTCGAAGCCGAGGACGCGCTTGGTGGCCGCCACCTCGTCGTCGCCGAGGGCCGAGCCGTGGGAGGCCTCGGTGCCCTGGGCGTCCGGGGCGGGCCAGGCGATGATCGAGCGCATCGCGATGAAGGAGGGGCGCTCGGTCTCGGCCTTGGCGGCGGCCAGGGCCTCGTACAGGGCCTTGGGGTCGATGTCGCCGTTGGCCTGCTGCTCGATGCGCTGGACGTGCCAGCCGTACGCCTCGTAGCGCTTGACGGTGTCCTCGGAGACGGCCGTCTCCGTGTCGCCCTCGATGGAGATGTGGTTGTCGTCCCACAGCAGCACCAGGTTGCCGAGCTTCTGGTGGCCCGCGAGGGAGGAGGCCTCGGCGGAGATGCCCTCCTGGAGGCAGCCGTCACCGGCGATGCAGTAGACCATGTGGTCGAAGGGGGAGGTGCCCGCGGCGGCCTCCGGGTCGAACAGGCCGCGCTCGTAGCGGGCGGCCATCGCCATGCCCACCGCGTTCGCGACACCCTGGCCGAGCGGGCCGGTGGTGGTCTCGACGCCCTTGGTGTGGCCGTACTCCGGGTGGCCCGGGGTCTTCGAGCCCCAGGTGCGGAAGGCCTTGAGGTCGTCCAGCTCCAGGCCGAAGCCGGCCAGGTAGAGCTGGGTGTAGAGGGTCAGCGACGAGTGACCGGCGGAGAGCACGAAGCGGTCACGCCCGACCCAGTCCGGGTCCGCCGGGTCGTGCCGCATCACCTTCTGGAAAAGGGTGTAGGCGGCCGGGGCGAGGCTCATCGCCGTGCCCGGGTGGCCGTTCCCGACCTTCTGGACCGCATCGGCGGCCAGGATGCGGGCGGTGTCGACGGCCCGCTGGTCCAGATCGGTCCATTCGAGCTCTGTGGTCGTCGGCTTGGTGGTCACCGTGGGTCAGGGCTCCTCTCCAGATGTCGGTTCCCGGTCACGTACCGTGCACCGGCGATTCCGAGCCTACCCCCGCCGCGGCGTGCAGCTATTCGAGTGCGCGCAGTCCGTCAGAACGTTGCCGACCGCGATCGGACCAACACGAGGCGACCCCCGCGCAGGGCGCGCAGAGCGCAACGTCTAAAGTGGCGTGGTACGCGCAAGTCTTTACCGGTCCAACATGTCCGGAACTTGCTGGATTCTCTGTCAGGGGTGTGCGTGACGGCCGTCGAATCCCGTCCTTCGGGGGTGCTCGGGACGAGCCCCGGCCACCGGCCGTTCGGGGCCCGTGCGAAGGCTTTTGTGGCTTTGACCAAGCCGCGAATCATCGAACTTCTGCTGATCACCACAGTGCCGGTGATGTTCCTCGCGGAGCAGGGCGTGCCGTCGCTGTGGCTGGTCCTCGCGACC
Organism: Streptomyces sp. NPDC029014; assembly: GCF_055564695.1. Taxonomy (NCBI): domain Bacteria; kingdom Bacillati; phylum Actinomycetota; class Actinomycetes; order Kitasatosporales; family Streptomycetaceae; genus Streptomyces; species Streptomyces sp. NPDC029014. The sequence continues at coordinate 107,477 of NZ_JBVHVT010000005.1, read as the reverse complement.
TGCTTCGGCGGCTACCTGTCCGCCGGCGGCGCGAACGCGCTGAACATGTACATCGACCGCGACATCGACGCGCTGATGGACCGCACGGCGCAGCGGCCCCTGGTCACCGGCATGGTCAGCCCCCGCGAGTGCCTGGTCTTCGGCATCACCCTGGGCGTGGTGTCGACGCTGTGGTTCGGGCTGCTCGTCAACTGGCTGTCCGCCGCCCTCGCCCTCGGCGCACTCCTCTTCTACGTCGTCGTCTACACGATGCTGTTGAAGCGGCGCACCACCCAGAACATCGTCTGGGGAGGCATCGCGGGCTGCATGCCGGTGCTCATCGGCTGGTCCTCGGTGCGCGACGAGGTCTCCTTGGCCGCCGTCATCCTCTTCCTCGTCATCTTCTTCTGGACGCCCCCGCACTACTGGCCGCTGTCCATGAAGGTGAAGGACGACTACGCGCGCGTCGGCGTGCCGATGCTGCCGGTCGTCGCCGGCAACCAGGCCGTCGCCCGGCAGATCGTCCTCTACAGCTGGGTGATGGTCGGCGTCTCGCTGCTGCTGACCCCGCTGGGCTACACCGGCTGGTTCTACACCGCGGTCGCGCTGGCGGCGGGCGGCTGGTGGCTCTGGGAGGCGCACGCGCTGCACGCGCGGGCGAAGGCGGGCGTGACCGGCGCGAAGCTCAAGGAGATGCGCCTGTTCCACTGGTCCATCACCTACGTGTCGCTGCTGTTCGTGGCCGTGGCCGTGGATCCCTTCCTCCGCTGATTACTCGCCGGTAGCATGCTGTCCATGGCTGACACCACCGCAGAGACCAAGAAGCAGGACCGGGCCGCCGCGAAGCTGGCCAAGCAGATCGGCGCCTTCGCGCGGCAGCACGGCGGCGCCGAGGGCCAGCTGGCGCACATCGGCCAGGCCGGCACCCGGATCGTGCTCGTCGGCACGGACGGCGGCTGGGGCGACCTGGTCGCCCCGAGCTACGCGGTGGCCGAGAAGGCCGCCGAGAAGGCCGGGCTCACCCTCCACGAGGAGTTCGACGGCGACTTCGCAGCCCGCGTGAAGACCGGCCCGTACGAGTGGACCCGGATGGCCGGCATCCAGCTCGGCGGGACGGCCAACCCGGCCGCCTGAGCCCGTACGGTGGCCGCTCGGTCAACAGCGCGAGCAACACCTCACACCCCGCTCACCCGTTAGGACGTGTGGAAGCCCCCCACGTCCGCAACGGGATGCCCGGATGATCGAAACGCCGCCCCTGGTGGACCAGTACTGCCACGGACTGCTCCGCACCGAGCTGGGCCTGGGCACCTTCGAGGCCCAGCTGTCCGCCCCGGCCGGGCCGCCCGCCCCCGGGACCACCTTCTTCGACACCCAGACCGGCTTCGCCGTGCGCCGCTGGTGCCCGCCGCTGCTCGGTCTGGAACCCCACTGCGCCCCCGCCCGGTACCTGGCCCGGCGGCGCGAACTCGGCGCGGCCGAGACCGGGCGCAGACTGCTGCGCGGCTCCGGCGTCGCCGCCCGCCTGGTCGACACCGGCGCGCCGGGCGACCTCACCGGGCCCAAGGAACTCGCCCTCGCGGGTGACGCCGAGGCCCTCGAACTCGTCCGGCTTGAGCCGCTGGCCGAGCAGGTCGCCGACACCTCGGGGACCGTCGCCGCCTTCCTCGCCAACCTCGCCGAGGCCGTCCACCACGCCGCCGCCGGCGCCGTCGCCTTCACCTGCGGCCCCGACGCGGGCTACCCCGCCGCCCTCGCCCACTGCGCCGAGCCGCCAGGACCGGGGGAGGTGCGCGGGGCCGCCGGGCGGTGGCTGGCCCAGCGCCCCACGGGCGGGGCCGTACGCGATCCCGTGCTGCTGCGACACCTGCTGTGGAGTGCGGTGGCGACCGGGCTGCCGCTCCAGCTGCACACGGGCGGCGGGGAGCCGGGGCGGCGGGCGGAGCAGGTCGATCCGGCGCTGCTGGCCGACTTCGTCCGGGCCACCGAGGGGCCGGGGAGCCGGTTGGTGCTGCTCGGCGGGTACCCGTACCACCGGCGCACCGCCCGACTGGCGGCCGCGTTCCCGCACGTCCACGCCGACCTGGGGGCGGCCCTCGCGCAGAGCGGCGCCCGGGCCCCGGCGGTCCTCGCCGAGCTGCTGGAGATCGTCCCGTTCGGCAAGCTGCTGTTCTCCAGCGGCGGGCGGCGGCTGCCCGAACTGCACGCGGTGGGCGCACTGGCGTTCCGGGAGGCGCTCGGCCGGGTGCTCGGCGGCTGGGTGGGGGAGGGGGCCTGGTCCCGGCGGGACGCCGAGCGGGTGGCCGCGATGGTCGCGGCGGGCAACGCCCGGCGGGTCTACCGGCTCGACGAACGCCCCTGACCCGGCCGGCGCCGCAGGAGCCGCGGGCACGACGGAGCCGGGCCGCCACGGAGGACGGCCCGGCTCGGGTGCGCGGTCAGCTGTCGGACCGGGCGGGTCAGAGAGCGGAGAGCTGCGGGTCGCTCTGCGCCGGGATCTCCGGCTGCTCCACCGGGCGCTCCCGCAGGCTCAGCGCCACGCGGAGCACCGCGATCCACACCAGGCAGGAGCCCAGCATGTGGGCGCCGACCAGGACCGCGGGCAGGTCCGTGAAGAACTGCACGTAGCCGATGGCGCCCTGCGCGAGGAGGACGAGGATCAGGTCCCGGGCGCGGGCCCGGGTGTCGTCCGGGGCGTCCACCACCCGCAGCACCAGCCACATGGCGACGGCGAGCGCGCACACCGCCCAGGCGGCCACGGCGTGCACGTGCGCCGTGGTCTCCCAGTCGAACGGCATGCGCGGCACCTCGCTGCTGTCCCCGGCGTGCGGCCCCGAGCCGGTCACCACCGTGCCCGCGGCGATCAGCACGACGGCGGCCGCGAGCAGGGCCCACGACAGCTTGCGCACCGGACCCGGCACCCGCGGCTTGGCGGCGCCGTCGCCCTCACGGGCGCGCTGCCAGGTGAGCGTGGTGACGGTGATCAGCGCGGTGGCGAGCAGGAAGTGCCCGGCCACGCTCCACGGGTTGAGCTTCGTGTGGACGGTGATCCCGCCGAGCACGGCGTTGGCACCGACGATCCAGAACTGCGCCCAGCCGAGCTTGGTCAGCGACCGGCGCCACGGCTTGGCGCACCGGGCGGCCAGGATGCACCAGCCGACGGCCGCGCTCACCACGTAGGTGAGCATGCGGTTGCCGAACTCGATGGCGCCATGGATGCCCTGGGCCTGGGTGGTGATCAGGCTGTCGTCGGTGCACTTGGGCCAGGTGTCGCAGCCCAGACCGGATCCGGTCAGCCGCACGGCGCCGCCGGTGACGACGATGACGACGGTCATGGCGAGTGCGGCGAGTGCGGCACGCTGGACGATCCGGGGTGAGGGCGTCCAGCGGGCGGCGAGGTAGGCGAGGGGGTTAAACACGCCCCTATCGTAGGCGGCCCCTTGTGCAAACTTTCACGAGGGGGTCGCCTCGGGGCCGCCCCCGCGCGGTTCGGGGCCGACGAGCAGCCGGAACCGGGCCCCGGAGGGATCGCCCTCCTCGTGCCACCAGACGAGGACGCGCCAGTAGGCGCTGTCACCGGGATGGTCCGGGGACGCCCGGAAGCTCCGTACGAGTTCGGTCCCGATGTCCTCGGCCGTCCGGTTCCGCACTTCGGCGCTGCCGCGCCAGGGGTCCCCCTGGGCCTCCCACAGCCCGTCGGGGCCGCGCACCTCGACGCGCCACACCGCCAGCCACGGGGTGACGTCCAGCATCGTCCCCACCTGCTCGGCGTCCAGCCGCAGCCGGTCCGCGATCACGGCCTCGGCCGCCCCGCCGACCCGGGCCGCCACCACCGCCTGCGGCAACAGCCGCTCGGGCAGCAGCCCCCGCCCGCGCAGGTTCACCAGCGCGTCGAGGGACAGCAGGCGCAGCCGCAGCCCGAGCTGCCGGCCGATGTGGTCGAGGGCCTCCTCCGCCTCCCGGGCCTCCTCCGGGCCGGGGCCGGCGAGCAGCATCCGGCGGAAGCCCTCCTCGGCGTCCACCGCCCACGCCACCGCCTCCTCGGCGAGGCCCAGCTCCGCCAGCCGGTCCGCGAGGAACACCTCGGCCTGTGCCAGACCCCGCCGGTTGACCGGGTCCTCCCGGTCCAGGCCGCCCCAGACCTCCACCGCGGCGCGGGTCAGGTCCCGGGCCCGCTCGCCCGCCGCCCGCTCGATGGCGCTCGGGCCGTGCTCCGCCGCCGCGCCCAGCGGGTAGCGGGGGAGCCGGTCGGCGTCGCTGAGCGGCCAGGCCAGCCACACCCCCTGGTTGATCAGTCCCCGCGCGTACCAGCGGGCGTACTCCGGAGCGTGCCCGGCGGCCTGCTGCGCGTACCGCAGGCCCTCCTCGATCGCCGCCAGCGCCCCGGCCCGGTCCCCGCCGGAGAACCGGCGGGCCGCCAGGTCGCCCAGCCGCAGCCCGAGCCGCGCCGCGCACTCGGGATCGCCCGCGGCCGGCTCCCGCAGCGCGGCGATCAGATCCCCGAGCAGCGCCTCCGCCGCGGCGTACTCGGCCGGCTCCGCCCCCGACCGGATCCGTGTCCACTGTTCGTCCAGCCGCAATGCGGCTTCCCGTTCCCCCATCTGTCCGCCCCCCGGCGTTCTGGTGGGCGCCGCCCCTGTACGGCGGCGCCGGTGGTCAGCATGACCAACGTCCGGAGGCCGGGAATCACTCCCAGCGGAAGAGCTTCCCGGCGGCGCCCAGGCCGAGGACGGCCCACCCGGCCAGCACGGCGACGTCGTCCCACGGCAGCGCGGCCCCGTGCCGGAGCACCTCGCGCAGCCCGTCGGACAGGGCCGAGATCGGCAGCAGGCCGAGTACCGCCTGGACCGCGCCGGGGAACTTCTCCAGTGGCACGATCACCCCACCGCCCACCAGGAGCAGCAGGAACACCAGGTTCGCGGCGGCCAGCGTCACCTCGGCCTTGAGCGTGCCCGCCATCAGCAGCCCCAGCCCGGAGAACGCGGCCGTGCCCAGCAGGAGCAGCAGCGCCACCGACAGCGGGTTCCCCTGCGGGGACCAGCCCAGGCCCAGCGCGATCACGGTCAGCAGTACGACCTGGAGCACCTCCGTGACCAGCACGGACAGCGTCTTGGCGGCCATCAGCGCCCAGCGCGGCAGCGGCGAGGCGCCGAGCCGCTTGAGCACGCCGTAGCGCCGGTCGAAGCCGGTGGCGATGGCCTGACCGGTGAAGGCGGTGGACATCACGGCGAGCGCGAGCACGCCCGGGGCCAGGAAGTCCACGGACTTCCCGTCCCCGGTGTCGACGATGTCGACCACGGAGAACAGGGTCAGCAACAGCGCCGGGATGATCACCGTCAGCAGCAGCTGCTCCCCGTTGCGCAGCAGCATCCGGGTCTCCAGCGCCGTCTGGGCGAGGATCATGCGGGACACGGGCGCGGCCCCCGGGCGGGGGGCGAACGTACCGGTGCTCATGCGCGCAGCTCCTTACCGGTGAGCTCCAGAAAGACGTCTTCGAGGGTGTGCCGCTCCACCGAGAGGCTGTCCGGCATGACCCCGTTCTGGGCGCACCAGGAGGTGACGGTGGCCAGCAGCTGCGGGTCGACGTCGCCGGTGACCCGGTAGACGCCCGGGAGGAGCTCGGCGGCCTGGGTGCCGTCGGGCAGCGCCTTGAGCAGGGAGGCGAGGTCGAGGGAGGGGCGGCCGGTGAAGCGCAGGGTGTTCTCGGCGCCGCCGCGGCACAGCTGCTCGGGGCTGCCGTGGGCGATCACCCTGCCGGCATCGATGACGGCCACCTCGTCGGCGAGCTGCTCGGCCTCGTCCATGTGGTGGGTGGTGAGCACGACGCCGACCCCGTCGGTGCGCAGTTCCCGTACGAGCTCCCAGGTCGCGCGGCGGGCCTGCGGGTCCAGGCCCGCGGTCGGCTCGTCCAGGAAGACCAGTTCCGGGCGGCCCACCACGGCCATGGCCAGCGACAGGCGCTGCTGCTGGCCCCCGGAGAGCCGGCGGTAGGGGGTACGGCCGCAGCCGCCGAGCCCGAGCCGCTCGACCAGGCCGTCCACGTCGAGGGGGTCGGCGTGGAGCCGGGCCATGTGGCGCAGCATCTCGACGGCGCGGGCCCCGGAGTAGACGCCGCCGGACTGGAGCATGACGCCGATCCGCGGGCGCAGGGCCGCGGCCTGGGCGAAGGGGTCGAGGCCGAGGACGCGCACGGTCCCGGCGTCGGGGCGCAGGTACCCCTCGCAGGTTTCGACGGTGGTCGTCTTGCCCGCGCCGTTGGGGCCGAGGACTGCGGTGACCGAGCCCCTGCGGACGGTGAGGTCGAGACCGTCGACCGCCGTTTTGGGGCCGTACCGCTTCACCAGTCCGCGGATCTCCACGGCGGGGTCGTTGCTCATGCGGGTGAGTCTACGGAGCGGTAGGGCTGCTCAGGGGCGTCGGGGCAAGGTTCCCCCGACCGGGCATCACCGCTGGCCAGGCGCCTGGGTACCGGCCCTTTCCTCACTCTCCGTACATAGGTTAGGTGACCCTTAGTGATGGAGGACACCAGGCGTGGCGTCCGTCACGGCTTGTCGGTCCTCAGGTAATTACGCAACAATGGCGTTGTGAAATACGGCGAACGGCTGATGGAGACCCCCCAGGGGGAGCTCGCTACCGGGGAGCGGTCAACCCGCAACCGGGTCGCGCGGTCCATCCTGGACCACGGTCCGTCCACCGTCGCCGACCTCGCCGCGCGCCTCGGCCTCACCCAGGCCGCCGTCCGCCGCCACCTCGACACGCTCGTCACCGACGACGTCGTCGAAGCACGTGAGCAGCGGGTGTACGGCACGCGCACCCGAGGCCGGCCGGCCAAGGTCTTCGCGCTCACCGACTGTGGCCGCGACGCCTTCGACCAGTCCTACGACTCGCTCGCCGCGGACGCCATGCGCTGGATCGCGCAGTCGGCCGGCGGGGGCGAGAAGGGCGAGGCGGCCGTGGCCGCCTTCGCCAGGGCGCGCATGGAGGCCCAGGCCGAGGCGTACCGCAGGTCGGTCGACGCAGCGGCCCCCGCGGACCGCACCGAGGCCCTTGCCAAGGCGTTGACCGCGGACGGGTACGCTGCTACGGCGAAGAGCGCTCCCGGTCCGCACAGCGGTGAACAGCTCTGCCAGCACCACTGCCCGGTGGCCCACGTAGCCGAGCAGTTCCCGCAGCTCTGCGAGGCGGAGACCGAGGTCTTCTCCCGTCTGCTCGGGACCCATGTGCAGCGCCTCGCCACCATCGCGCACGGCGACGGGGTGTGCACCACCTTCATCCCGCGTGGCGCGGGCACAGCACAGTCCAACACATCAGCATCTGCAAGCACGGCCGGGAGGAACCCCGCATGACCACGGAGACTGCTCACCCTGAGCTCGAGGGTCTGGGCAACTACGAGTACGGCTGGGCCGACTCCGACGAGGCGGGCGCAGCTGCCAAGCGAGGCCTGTCGGAAGAGGTCGTCCGGGACATCTCGGGGAAGAAGAACGAGCCCGAGTGGATGCTGAAGCTCCGCCTCAAGGGCCTGAAGCTCTTCGACAAGAAGCCCATGCCGACCTGGGGCTCCGACCTGTCCGGCATCGACTTCGACAACATCAAGTACTTCGTGCGCTCCACCGAGAAGCAGGCCGCTTCCTGGGAGGAACTGCCCGAGGACATCAAGAACACGTACGACAAGCTCGGCATCCCGGAGGCGGAGAAGCAGCGCCTCGTCGCCGGTGTCGCGGCCCAGTACGAGTCCGAGGTCGTCTACCACCAGATCCGCGAGGACCTGGAGGAGCAGGGCGTCATCTTCGTCGACACCGACACCGCGCTGAAGGAGCACGAGGAGCTCTTCAAGGAGTACTTCGGCACCGTCATCCCGGTCGGCGACAACAAGTTCGCCTCGCTGAACACCGCCGTGTGGTCGGGCGGCTCCTTCATCTACGTGCCGAAGGGCGTGCACGTGGAGATCCCGCTCCAGGCCTACTTCCGCATCAACACGGAGAACATGGGCCAGTTCGAGCGGACGCTGATCATCGTCGACGAGGACGCCTACGTCCACTACGTCGAGGGCTGCACCGCCCCGATCTACTCCTCGGACTCGCTGCACTCCGCCGTGGTCGAGATCATCGTGAAGAAGGGCGGCCGCTGCCGCTACACGACGATCCAGAACTGGTCGAACAACGTCTACAACCTGGTCACCAAGCGCGCCGTGGCCTACGAGGGCGCGACCATGGAGTGGATCGACGGCAACATCGGTTCCAAGGTCACCATGAAGTACCCGGCCGTCTACCTGATGGGCGAGCACGCCAAGGGCGAGACCCTGTCCATCGCCTTCGCGGGCGAGGGCCAGCACCAGGACGCCGGCTCCAAGATGGTCCACATGGCGCCGAACACCTCCTCGAACATCGTCTCCAAGTCGGTGGCGCGCGGCGGTGGCCGCACCTCCTACCGCGGCCTGGTCGAGATCGGCGAGGGCGCGGCCGGATCGAAGAGCAACGTCCTGTGCGACGCCCTGCTCGTCGACACCATCTCCCGCTCCGACACCTACCCGTACGTCGACGTCCGCGAGGACGACGTGACGATGGGCCACGAGGCGACCGTCTCCAAGGTCTCCGAGGACCAGCTCTTCTACCTGATGGCCCGCGGCCTGAGCGAGTTCGAGGCCATGGCGATGATCGTGCGCGGCTTCGTCGAGCCGATCGCCAAGGAGCTGCCGATGGAGTACGCGCTGGAGCTCAACCGGCTGATCGAGCTGCAGATGGAGGGCTCGGTCGGCTAGTCCCGGCCGCCCCCGCAGCACATTCTTTGACGTAGGCAGTGTTCTTTCAAGAGAGTGAGCAGAACGACAGCCATGGCTGATGCTCAGAACATTCCGGTGGGCTCCACCACCGCCGGCTCCATCGCGGTGGCCGCCGAGTCCACCGTCGCCACCCGGATGAGCGCGCCGCCGTCCTTCGACGTGGCGGACTTCCCCATCCCGCACGGCCGCGAGGAGGAGTGGCGCTTCACCCCGCTGGGGCGGCTGCGCGGACTCCACGACGGCACCGCCGTGGCCAACGGCAGCATGAAGGCGCAGATCGACGCGCCCGAGGGCGTCACCGTCGAGTCGGTCGAGCGCGACGACGAGCGCATCGGCAAGGCCGGCACCCCGGTGGACCGGGTCGCCGCCCAGGCCTTCTCCTCGTTCGCCAAGGCCACGGTCGTCACCGTGCCCAAGGAGACCGTGCTCGCCGAGCCGATCCGCATCGCCCTGCATGGCGAGGGCGGCACGACCTTCGGCCACACCGTCTTCGACATCAAGCCGTTCGCCGAGGCGATCATCGTCATCGACCACACCGGTGACGGCGTGCGCGCCGCCAACGTCGACGTCCTCGTCGGCGACGGCGCCAAGGTGACCTTCGTGTCCGTGCAGGACTGGGACGACACCGCCGTCCACACCTCCCAGCACAACGCGCTGCTCGGCCGCGACGCCAGCTTCAAGTCGGTCGTCGTCACCTTCGGCGGTGACGTCGTCCGCATCCACCCGCGCGTGCGCTACGCCGGCCCCGGCGGCGAGGCCGAGATGCTCGGCCTGTACTTCACCGACGCCGGCCAGCACCAGGAGCACCGCCTCCTGGTCACCCACGACGCCCCGCACTGCAAGTCCCACGTGGTCTACAAGGGTGCGCTCCAGGGCCAGGACGCCCACGCCGTCTGGATCGGCGACGTCCTGATCGAGAAGAGCGCCGAGGGCACCGACACCTACGAGATGAACCGCAACCTCGTCCTCACGGACGGCGCGCGCGTCGACTCGGTGCCGAACCTGGAGATCGAGACCGGCGAGATCGTCGGCGCCGGCCACGCCTCCGCGACCGGCCGCTTCGACGACGAGCAGCTGTTCTACCTGCAGGCCCGCGGCATCCCCGCCGACGAGGCCCGCCGCCTGGTCGTGCGCGGCTTCTTCGCCGAGCTCGTCCAGCAGATCGGTGTCGACGACATCGAGGAGCGCCTCATCGCCAAGATCGAGGCCGAGCTCGAGGCGTCCGTCTGATGACGACCTACATCAAGGCCTGTGCGCTGAGCGAGCTGGAGGAGAACACCCCCAAGCGGGTGGAGCTCGACGGCACGCCGGTGTCCATCGTGTCCACCGAGGGATCGGTGTACGCGATCAACGACATCTGCTCGCACGCGAACGTCTCGCTCTCGGAGGGCGAGGTCGAGGACTGCATGATCGAGTGCTGGCTGCACGGATCGGCCTTCGACCTGCGCACCGGCAAGCCGTCCGGCCTGCCCGCGACGCGCCCCGTTCCCGTATACCCCGTAAAGATCGAAGGGGACGACGTGCTCGTCTCCCTCACCCAGGAGTCCTGAGGCACCCATGGCAACGCTTGAAATCCACGACCTGCACGTCTCCGTCGAAGCGGAGAACGGCGCCCGCGAGATCCTCAAGGGTGTCGACCTCACCGTCAAGCAGGGTGAGACGCACGCCATCATGGGCCCCAACGGCTCCGGCAAGTCCACCCTGGCGTACTCGCTCGCCGGCCACCCGAAGTACACCATCACCGGTGGCTCGGTGACCCTCGACGGCGAGGACGTCCTGGAGATGTCCGTCGACGAGCGCGCCCGCGCCGGCGTCTTCCTCGCCATGCAGTACCCGGTCGAGGTCCCCGGCGTCTCGGTCTCCAACTTCCTGCGCACCTCCGCCACCGCCATCCGCGGCGAGGCCCCCAAGCTGCGCACCTGGGTGAAGGAGGTCAAGGAGGCCATGGAGCGGCTCCAGATGGACCCCGCCTTCGCCGAGCGCAACGTCAACGAGGGCTTCTCCGGCGGTGAGAAGAAGCGCCACGAGATCCTCCAGCTGGAGCTCCTCAAGCCGAAGATCGCGATCCTCGACGAGACCGACTCCGGCCTGGACGTCGACGCCCTGCGCATCGTCTCCGAGGGCGTCAACCGCGTCCGCGAGTCCGGCGAGGTCGGCACCCTGCTGATCACCCACTACACGCGCATCCTGCGCTACATCAAGCCCGACTTCGTGCACGTCTTCGCGAACGGCCGCATCGCCGAGTCCGGCGGCGCCGAGCTGGCCGACCAGCTGGAGTCGGAGGGCTACGACAAGTACGTGAAGGGTGGCGCGACCGCGTGACACAGCTGCCTGGCCTCCTCGACATCGAGGCGATCCGCAAGGACTTCCCCCTGCTGGATCGTGTGGTCCATGACGGGAAGAAGATCGTTTACCTGGACTCCGCGGCGACCTCGCAGAAGCCGCGCCAGGTGCTCGACGCGCTGAACGAGTACTACGAGCGGCACAACGCCAACGTCCACCGTGGCGTGTACTTGGTCGCCGAGGAGGCCACGGCACTGTACGAGGGCGCCCGCGACAAGGTGGCCGCCTTCATCAACGCGCCGAGCCGCGACGAGGTGATCTTCACCAAGAACGCCTCGGAGTCGCTCAACCTCGTCGCGAACATGCTCGGCTGGGCCGAAGAGCCCTACCGGGTCGACCGCGAGACCGAGATCGCCATCACCGAGATGGAGCACCACTCCAACATCGTCCCGTGGCAGCTGCTGTCGCAGCGCACCGGCGCGAAGCTGAAGTGGTTCGGCCTCACCGACGACGGCCGGCTCGACCTGTCGAACATCGAAGAGGTCATCACGGAGAAGACGAAGATCGTCTCCTTCACGCTGGTCTCCAATCTGCTCGGCACCGTCAACCCGGTCGAGACGATCGTCCGGCGCGCGCAGGAGGTCGGCGCGCTGGTGCTGATCGACGCCTCGCAGGCCGCTCCGCACATGCCCCTGGACGTCCAGGCCCTCGGCGCCGACTTCGTGGCCTTCACCGGCCACAAGATGTGCGGCCCGACCGGCATCGGCGTCCTGTGGGGCCGCCAGGAGCTCCTGGAGGACCTGCCCCCGTTCCTCGGCGGCGGCGAGATGATCGAGACCGTCTCGATGCACTCGTCGACGTACGCCCCGGCGCCCCACAAGTTCGAGGCGGGTACGCCCCCGATCGCCCAGGCCGTCGGCCTCGGCGCGGCCGTGGACTACCTGTCCGCGATCGGCATGGACAAGATCGCCGCCCACGAGCACGCGATCACCGAGTACGCGGTGAAGCGCCTGCAGGAGGTCCCCGACCTGCGGATCATCGGCCCCACCACGGCCGAGGACCGCGGGGCCGCGATCTCCTTCGTGCTCGGCGACATCCACCCGCACGACGTCGGCCAGGTCCTGGACGAGCAGGGCATCGCCGTCCGCGTGGGACACCACTGCGCCCGCCCGGTCTGCCTGCGGTACGGAATTCCTGCGACCACGCGAGCGTCTTTCTACCTGTACTCCTCTCCGGCCGACGTCGACGCGCTGGTCGACGGGCTGGAGCACGTACGGAACTTCTTCGCGTAGGAGCGCTGCACTGGTGAAGCTGGATTCGATGTACCAGGAACTGATCCTGGACCACTACAAGCACCCGCACGGGCGTGGCCTGCGCGAGGGCGACGCCGAGGTGCACCACGTCAATCCGACGTGTGGCGACGAGATCACGCTGCGTGTGAAGTACGACGGCGAGACGCTCACCGACGTCTCGTACGAGGGCCAGGGCTGCTCGATCAGCCAGGCCAGCGCGTCCGTGCTGAACGAGCTGCTCGTCGGCAAGCAGCTGTCCGAGGCGCAGCGGATCCAGGCCACCTTCCTGGAGCTGATGCAGTCCAAGGGCAAGATCGAGCCGGACGAGGAGATGGAGGAGGTGCTGGAGGACGCGGTCGCGTTCGCCGGCGTCTCCAAGTACCCCGCGCGCGTCAAGTGTGCTCTGCTGAGCTGGATGGCGTGGAAGGACGCGACCGCCCAGGTGCTGGGCGGCGCGGAGAGGAAGACGGCATGACCGAGAACGCGACGCCCGAGGCGTCGATCAAGCCGGCCACGGAGGAGGAGGTCCGCGAGGCCCTCTACGACGTGGTCGACCCCGAGCTGGGCATCGACGTCGTCAACCTGGGCCTGATCTACGGCATCCACATCGACGACGCGAACATCGCCACCCTCGACATGACGCTGACCTCGGCGGCCTGCCCGCTGACGGACGTCATCGAGGACCAGGCGAAGTCCGCGACGGAGGGCATCGTCAACGAACTGCGCATCAACTGGGTCTGGATGCCGCCGTGGGGCCCGGACAAGATCACGGACGACGGTCGTGAGCAGCTGCGCGCGCTCGGTTTCAACGTCTGACACCTTCCGCACACCGCGGAGCGGGACCCCGAGGGCCCCCGGCACGAACGTGCCGGGGGCCCTCGCTGTTCGTGCGGCGGACGCGCGGCGTGCACCGGGAGTTGGCCACCGCGGCCGAATCTTCTCGACGGCCGTCAGGGGACGGCCCTCGTCCGGATCCGAACGCGGGGGTCACCGATGAAGAAGCAGTTGTCCATCACCGGAATCGCGGCGCTGCTGCTCGCCGCGGTGAGCATGCCGGCGCAGGCGGTCACCTACGGCACTCCGACCATCGCGCTGTCCGCCTCCTACCTGTCGGGCGCCGTCGGAGCCGTCGGCGACCCGGTCGTGGGCGTGACGGTCGGTCAGAGCGGCGCCGAGGCCTCTGCGCTGACGGTCAGCGCCACCGCGTCGAGCAGGGCCTCGGTCGCCGGGACCGGGGACGTCACCGTCACCGGAACCGGGGCGGTGCGCCAGCTCGCCGTCGCCGCCCGGGGCCGCGGCTACACCGACCTCACCATCAAGGTGGCCGGCCTGGGCGGAAAGAGCGCCACCAGGACCCTCTCCTACGCGGCCTCGGCCGCCGTCCAGAACCCGGCCGACGCGCGGTACTTCACCGGCTCGGCGGACGCCTCGGCCGCCGTCGAGGTCGGCGGCGGGTACGCGGTCGTCGCCGACGACGAGTCCAACGTCCTGCGGCTGTACGACCGTTCCCGCTCCGGCGCGCCCGTGCGCACCTGGGACTTCAGCTCGCAGCTGGGCGTCACCAAGGAGGTCGACATCGAGGGCGGGACGCTGGTCGGCGACACCATCTACTGGACCGGCTCGCTCGGCAACAACAAGGACGGCGAGTACAAGGCCCCGCGCAACACCGTCTTCACCACCAAGCTGACCGGCTCCGGCTCGGCGGCGCAGCTCACGTACGGGCGCGCGTACAAGAAGCTCCGCGACGACCTGGTCTCCTGGGACGCCGCGAACGGCAACCGCTACGGCTTCGCCGCCGGCACCGCCGCGGGCCAGGCGCCCAAGCAGGTCGACGGCTTCAACGTGGAGGGCCTGGAGTTCGCCCCCGGCTCCGCCACCACCGCCTATCTCGGCTTCCGGGCCCCGCTGGCCCCGGCCTTCCCCGGCGGCAAGGCGCTGCTCGTCCCCGTCACCAACTTCGACAAGGTGCTCTCCAGCGGGGCCGAGGCGGCCTTCGGGGCGGGCGTCGAGCTGGACCTCGGCGGGCTGTCCGTACGGGACGTGAAGAAGAACGCGGCCGGGCAGTACCTGATCCTGGCCGGCTCCTGGGCCGCGGACGACAACTCCGACCCGTACGCCCTCTACCAGTGGGACGGCGTCCCCGGCCATGCCCCGGTCAAACGCGCCGACCTGCCGACGACCGACCCGGGCGGCTGGGAGGCCATCGTCGAGGTGCCGGACCTGTCGGTGCCGGGGGCGCGGGTGCAGCTGGTCACCGACTCGGGCTCGGCGGACCTGTACGGCGACGGGATCGAGGCCAAGGGCCTGACGCACCCGGAGTGGAAGAAGGCCCGCGCGGCCTGGTTCACGCTGGGCTGACGGCGCTCGGACCCTCCCGGCGTCCAGGGCGTGTGTACGGTCGTCCACAACGTTGTGTACTGTCGTGCACATGCCCTACGTGCTGCTTGCCGCCGCCATCGCCGCAGAGGTCGCCGGGACCACCGCCATGAAGTTCAGCGACGGGTTCACGAAGCTGTGGCCCTCGCTGGCCACGGTCGTGGGGTACCTGGTCGCCTTCACGCTGCTCGCCCAGACCCTGAAGTCGATGTCGGTGGGCACCGCCTACGCCATATGGGCCGGCGTCGGCACCGCCGCCATCGCCGCCATCGGGATGGTGTTCATGGGGGAGGCGGCGACCGCCGCGAAGCTCGCCGGGATCGCGCTGATCATCGCGGGGGTCGTGCTCGTCAACCTCAGCGGGGCCCACTGATGGGCGCCTCCGGGGTCCGCCGCCACGACCCGGAACGGCGGCAGCGGATCATCGACGCGGCGATCCGCGTGGTTGGCGCCAAGGGCATCGCCGGGCTGAGCCACCGCACGGTGGCCGCGGAGGCGGACGTCCCGCTCGGCTCGACCACCTACCACTTCAGCACGCTGGACGACCTGCTGGTCGCCGCGCTCCGGCAGGCGAACGAGGGCTTCGCCGAGTCCGTCGCCGCCTCGCCCGCCCTGGCCGACCCGGAAGCCGGCCTCGCCGGGGCGCTCGCCGCGCTGCTGGGTGAGTTCCTCGGGGCGGACCGGGGGCGGGCGGAGCTGGAGTACGACCTCTACCTCGCGGCGCTGCGCCGTCCCGCGCTGCGGCCGGTGGCCGCCGAGTGGTGCGAGTCGGTGTCCGCGGCCCTGGCGGAGCGGACCGATCCGGTGACCGCCCGGGCGCTGGTGGCGGTGATGGACGGGATCAGCCTCCAGGTGCTGCTGGCGGACGCGCCGTACGACGAGGGGTACGCCCGCGAGGTCCTGGGCCGCCTCCTCGCCCCGGCCCCGCGCCCGGAGGGCTGACCGGACCGCCCGGTGCCGCCCTCAGGCGGCGCCGCGGACCGCGGCCAGGGCGGCGGCGACGCTCGCCTCGATGTCCGTGATCGGGTAGATCACCTCGCGCACCGTCCGCTCCCGGTCCAGCACCAGCGTCAACCGCTTGATCCGGCTCACCCCCGCCGCGCGGAACGTCGGCAGGCGCAGGGCCGCCGTCAGGCCCAGCTCCGCGTCCGAGAGCAGCGGGAAGCGCAGCCGCTCGGCCTCCGCGAACTCCCGCTGTTCGTCGGGCCGCTGGGTCGAGACCCCGTGGACCGTCGCACCGGCCGCCGTGAACTCCGCGAGCTGGTCGCGGTACGTGCACGACTCCAGCGTGCAGCCCTTCGCGCCCGGGATCCCGGCCCAGCCGGGCGGGTAGGACGCGGCCCGGGCGTAGGCGCCGGGGAAGCAGTACAGGACCGTGAACGGGGTGTCGCCCGCGACCGGGTCCCGCAGCTCGCCGAACCGGTCCGGCAGCAGCAGCTCCGGTACGCGCCGGCCGCTCAGCCCGTGCACCCGCTCCGCCTCCCGCGAGGCCTCCTGCGTCGTCGCCGTCATTTCTCCCTCTCCCAGGACCCATGCGTCACCCCAGTCCTGGAGGGCGACCAGGACCGGCAGCAGCCCCCGTCCACGCGGGGTCAGCCGGTATTCGTGCCGCACCGGGCGCTCCTGGTACGGCTCGCGCGTCAGCACCCCGGCCTCGACCAGCAGCTTCAGCCGCTCGGCCAGCACCTTCCGGGACATCCCGAGCTCCCGCTGGAACTCCTCGAAGCGGTGCAGTCCGCGCGCGGCGTCGCGCACGATCAGCAGCGTCCACCAGTCGCCCACCACGTCGAGGGCCTGGGCGATCGAGCAGTCGGCGTCGCCTAGGTGCGTGCGCTGGGCCATGGGCACTCCTTCGTCCGTTGACCCAAGGCTGTCATGCTGACATAGTCCGTTCCCAAAAGGAACTCACTGATCATCCACTCATAATCGCGGGGGAGCGGCCGGCATGGTGCAAGGACTGAGGGACGTGCCCAAAGTGGTGTGGCTGCTGGCCGCCGGCGTGTTCGTCAACGCCGTCGTCAGCTTCACCTTCGTCTTCGTCTTCCTGTACCTGACCGGCCCGCGCGGCCTCGGCACCGCCCAGGCGGGACTGGTCACCGGCATCGGCGGCATCGGCCTCGTCGCCGGGAACTTCACCGGCGGCTGGTACGGCGACCGCTTCGGCCACCGCCGGGTGCTGCTCGCCGCCTCCGCCCTCGGCGGCCTCACCCTCACGGCCTTCCCGCTGCTGCCCGCCGCCGGGCTGTACGCCGCCCTGCCGCTCGCCCAGTACGCCTCCGGCGTCGTCAGGGCCGCCAACTCGGCGCTGGTCGCGGTGACCGTCCCCGAGGGCGCCCGCCGCCAGGCCTTCGCCGTCGTGCGCTGCGTCTCCAACGGCGGCTTCACCCTCGGCCCGCCGCTCGGCGCACTGATCGCGACCGGGCTCTCGTACGACTGGCTCTTCCTCGGCGACGGCCTCGGCACCCTCTTCTTCGCGCTGTGGACCGCACGGGTCGTCCCCGCCCGCGCCGCCGCCCGCACCCCCGCCGCCACCCCGGGCGGGGCGCCCGGCCTGTGGACGGAGCTGCGCGCCCGGCCCGCCGTGCTCGTCCTCCTCGGCGCGATCCTGGTGACCGACCTCGTCTACCGCCAGCAGTACGGCACCTTCCCCGTCTACCTCGCCGACCACGGCCTCGACACCCGGGACTTCGGCTACGTGATCGCCCTCAACGGCGCCGTCATCCTGCTGCTGGAACTGCCCGCCGCCGTCGCCCTGCGCGCCCAGCCGCCGCTGCCCGTCATCGGGGCCGGGCTGCTGCTGGTCGGGGCCGGCTACGCGGCGCTGCTGCCCGGAGCGGGGGTCGGGACCGCGGCCTCGATGATCGTGCTGCTGAGCCTCGGCGAGATCCTCTACAAGACCACCGCCACCGCCTACGTCGCCGACCAGGCGCCCGAGCACGCCATCGGCCGGTTCCAGAGCCTGTACGCCGGGGTCTCCGTCAGCGGCGTCGTCCTCGGCCCGCCGCTCGGCGGCGCCCTGTACGCGGCCGCGCCCGGGCTGCTGTGGCCGCTGTGCGCGCTGCTGGCCGGCGGGGCGGGCGCCGCGGTGCTGTACGCGGCCCGGCGTCCGGCGCGACACGGCCTTCGCCCGGCACCTGAGACCGGTTCGCTCCCTCGGGCCGCGGCCGGTTAGGTTTCCCGTATGACTGCTTCCCGTACCACCGGCGCCGCGGCCGCCGGACTTGCCACCCTCGCCGCCGACGGCACCGTCCTCGACACCTGGTTCCCCGCTCCCGAGCTGGTCGCCGAGCCCGGCCCCGCCGGCACCGAGCGCCTCACCGCCGAGCAGGCCGTCGAACTCCTGGGCGCCGCCGCGGCCAAGGCGATCCGCAAGGACGAGGTCCGCGGCGTCGAGGTCGTGGCCGTCCGCACCGTGATCGCCTCCCTGGAGGACAAGCCGCTGGACGCGCACGACGCGTACCTGCGCCTGCACCTGCTCAGCCACCGCCTGGTCAAGCCGCACGGCCAGAACCTGGACGGCGTCTTCGGGCTGCTCGCCAACGTCGCCTGGACCTCCCTCGGCCCGGTTGCCGTGGACCAGGTCGAGACCGTGCGCCTGAACGCGCGCGCCGAGGGCCTGCACCTCCAGGTCACCTCGATCGACAAGTTCCCGCGGATGACCGACTACGTCGCCCCCAAGGGCGTGCGCATCGCCGACGCTGACCGGGTCCGCCTCGGCGCGCACCTCGCCGAGGGCACCACCGTCATGCACGAGGGCTTCGTCAACTTCAACGCCGGTACCCTCGGCACCTCCATGGTCGAGGGCCGCATCTCCGCGGGCGTCGTGATCGGCGACGGCTCCGACATCGGTGGCGGCGCCTCCACCATGGGCACCCTGTCCGGTGGCGGCAAGCAGATCATCTCGGTCGGCGAGCGCTGCCTGATCGGCGCGGAGGCGGGCATCGGCATCGCGCTGGGCGACGAGTGCGTCGTCGAGGCCGGCCTCTACCTCACCGCGGGCACCCGCGTCACCCTGCCGGACGGCGAGATCGTCAAGGCCCTGACCCTGTCGGGCGCCAGCAACATCCTCTTCCGTCGCAACTCGGTCACCGGCGCCGTCGAGGCCCGCCCGAACAACGCGGTCTGGGGCGGTCTGAACGACGTCCTCCACAGCCACAACTGACCCCTGCGGTCGGCCGCGCGGCCGGTGTGCGCTCCCTCCCCGAGCGGGGGAGCGCACACCGGCCGCGCGTGTTCCGGGGGCCGGGCCGGGGTCGGGGCCGGGCGGCGGGTCAGTGCTGGGGGAGGCTGCGGATCGAGCGGACCAGGCCCGCGAAGGCCTCCTCCTCCGCCTCGGTCAGCTCGACCGACTCCATCGGGTGCGCGTCCCGGCGGCGCTGCGCGGGGATCGCGCTGAGATCGGCGCGGCCGACGCGGGACTCGGGCTCCGGCTGGTCGTGGAAGCGGGGGCCCCCCAGCATGCGGCCGCAGCCGGCCAGCCACAGGCCGACGGCCACGAGCAGGATGGCGAGGCCGATTTCCTGGGCGGGGGAGATCGAGGGGAGCACGCGGACCTCCGGGCGACGGGCTGGGCAAGACCGGGCGTGCACTCACTCAACACCACAACCCGGGCCCAAGGGGCCGGGATGTGGCGAGCGTCACGCCAGGGGCAAAAGTCCCCAACTCCCCCGGTGTGCCCGTTTTCCCGGTTTCGGAACCACCGGCCCCGGTCAGGGGCTGCCCGCACCTTCGCTCACGGCACCGGGCGCTGGTCGCTCACGGCTCCGGGTGCCGGTCCGGGCCCTGGCCCAGGTGCAGTTTGAAGCCCTCGTGGCTGCGGGCGAAGCCGAGCCGCTCGTAGAACCGGTGGGCGGCGCCGCGCCGCTTGTCGCTGGTGAGTTGGACCAGTCCGCAGCCGCGCCCGCGGGCCCGCTCCACGGCGAGCCGCATCAGCTCGGCGCCCAGGCCGTCGCCGCGCCGGTCCGCGCGGATCCGTACCGCCTCCACGAGCGCCCGCTCGCGGCCGCCCTGCCCGAGGCCGGGGATGTACGTCAGCTGCAGGCAGCCCACCACCTCGTCCCCGTCGACGAGGACCAGCAGCTCGTTGCGGGCGTCCGCCTCGATGGCGGCGAAGGCCCGCTCGTGGGCCCCGCCGACCCCGGCCCGTTCCGTCCCGTCGTCGGCGAGCAGGGCGAGTACGACCGGCAGGTCCTGGCGGGTGGCCTCACGGAAGATCATGACCGGAAGTGTGGCAGGGGGCCCGGCCGGGACGGCGGCCGGGCCCCCTGCGGACCGGAGGCCGCAGCCCCGTGGGTCGTCCCACGGGGCTGCGGCTGCATGGCGGTGCGGTGCGGTGGTGTTACGGGCGGAAGCGCAGCACCTGCGGGTCGTGGTCGCTGTTCTGCGCCGAGAACTCCGCGTTGATGTGCACGCTGTCGTACGTGTAGCCCTTGACGGCCGGGCTGACCAGGATCTGGTCCAGCACCTGGGCGTTGCCCTGGAAGACGTACGAGTAGCGCTCCGACTTCGGCAGCGACTTGATGGCCGAGTACAGCGCGCCGCCGTCCTCGAGCGCCTTCGCCGTGTCGGAGAACTCGAAGTCGTTGATGTCGCCGAGGGCGAGGACCTTGGCGTCCTTGTCGGCCGCCAGGAGCTCCTTGACGAAGGTGTTCACGGCCTGCGCCTGCTGCAGCCGCTTGGCCTCGGAGGAGCGCACCGGCGGCTGGTGGTGGGAGGTCAGGGCCTCGTCGCCGCCCTTCGAACCGAAGTGGTTGGCGATGACGAAGACGGTGCGGCCGCGGAAGACGAACTCGCCGGCCAGCGGCTTGCGGCTGTCCTTCCACGCGGGGTTCGCCGGGTCGATGCGGCCCGGGGAGTGGGTGAGGGCCGCGTGGCCCTTGTCCGTCGTCACGCCGGTCGCGGTGGTGGCGTCCCCGGCAGCGCGGTCGGTGAAGGAGACCCGGGCGGGGTTGAAGAGGAACACCTGGCGGATGTTGCCGCCGGGCTCGCCGCCGTCCTGGTTGTTCGACGGGTTGATGGTGCGCCACTGGTAGGACGGACCGCCCGCGGCCGCGATCGCCGCCGTGAACTTGGTCAGGGTCTGCTCCGCGGACACCGTGCCGTCGTTCTTGGCGCCGTTGTCGTCCTGGATCTCCTCCAGGGCCAGGATGTCGGGCGAGGCCAGGTTCTCCACGACCGCCTTCGCGAGCGCGTCGAACTTCTCCTGCGGGTCGGTCGGGTCGAGGTTCTCCACGTTGTACGTGGCGACCGCGAGCTCGCCCTGCGCCTGCGCCTTGGTCTTCTCGGGGGCGATGGTGCCCTTGGCGAGGGTGCCCAGGGTGCGGGCCACCAGGGTGTAGCCGCCGAACTGGTTGAAGTCCAGCGGGCCCTCGGTGGTGCCCGTCAGCTTGTCGCCGACGTTGGCGACCGGGAAGGCCTGCTGCGCGAGCGGGGCCAGCTGCTGGACCTTCAGGCGGCCGGTGTTCTGGGCCTCGTACGAGCCGTAGAGGGTGCCACCGCGCTTGACGTTGTTCTCCCAGCCCTTGACGGTGACCCACAGCTCGCCGTACTCGGCGGCGGTGGCGCCGACCACGCGCGAGGTGCCGATGGAGACGTTCATGCCCTCCAGGGACTCGTAGAAGTCCAGGGCGTAGCGCGAGGGGTCCAGGGTCAGGCCGTTGATGCTGCCGGCGGCGGCCGCGTCGCCCGCGGGGGCGTACGCGGCGGGCACGGTGTACTCGTTGACGGCGGCGGCCTCGGGCAGGGCGTTGCCCGAGGAGACCACGGTGACGGCCGGCTTGGAGATCTGCGTCACCGACTGGTTGCCGGAGCTCACACCGCCGGGGATGTACTCGCCGACCAGGCCGGAGACCTTGACCGCGTCGCCGACGGCGACGGTCGGGGCCGAGCCCGTGAAGACGAAGATGCCCTCGCTGGTGGCCGCGTCGTCGTCGGCGTCGGGGTCCTGCATCCAGAAGCCGCGCGAGCCGTAGGTGCGCACACCCGTCACGATGCCCGCGACGTCGGCGACCTGCTTGCCGTTCAGCGGGGATATCCGGGTGGTGCCCTGGATGTCGTGGATGCGGACGGCCCCGTCGGTCGCGGTGCCTTCGGCCGCGTCGGCCGTGCCCGTGAGCAGGCCGGTGGCGAGGGCGCCCGCGACGAGGGCCGCGACGGCGGCGGAGCGGGGGTGCGAGGAGTGCATGGTCAGGTACTCCGGTGTGTGGAGGAGGAAAGCGGAGGGTCGGTCGCGGTACTGCGCGTGCGGTACAGCGGCGTGCTGTGGTGCCGTGCTGCGGTACTGCGGTGCGAAATGGCCGGGAATCTACGGTGGTCGACGGGCCGGCCGTGGCCGGTCCGCAGGGATCCCCGGGGTCCCCCTAATGTCTACGCGCGTCAATTTCCTTGTTGATCAGTGATGTTGTCAAGACCTCCAGGACATACGGAAGCCGACTGTGAGATGAACCAAAGGTATGACCGCCGGACACGTCCGAATTGCGTCTACTCTGGTGCGCCGGACGGCCGCTGACGGCCTCCGACCGACCGCGCCCGCGAGGAGACCCATCCCATGTCCGCAGAGCCGCGTTCCACCCTGCCGCCGGTACGGCTGCCCTCCGACGCGGAACTCGCCCGGGACGCCCTCGGCGCCCCCCTGTTCGCCCGCGCCGTGCGGCTGGCCCGCTGGGTCGGCCCCGGCACGCAGGTCGACGGCAACGGCGAACTCGACCCGGCGCAGCTGCCCGAGGCCGCCGCGGCGCTCGGACTCGACCCCGCCGACGAGGACGCCCGCGCGGACGCGAGCCAGGCGTGGCGGGTGGCCCTGGACACGGGCCTCGTGGAGCTGACCGGACCGGAGGCGGACGGGGCGGAGACGGACGGGGCGGAGGGACCGCAGTCCGGCGGGGCCGGGGAGTTCGGCGGTGCAGCGGCCGGCGAGGACCTGGCGCTGGTCACCGGCGGCGCGCCCGCCGAGGTGCTCGACCTGTGGCTGTCCGCCCTGGACGCCGTCCTCGCCGACGCGGCGGTGCCCGAACTGGACGACCTCGTCGAGGCGCTGGACCAGGGCGGCACCATCGACTTCGACCGGCTCGACTGGAACCCGCAGCGCGAGGCCGACTTCCTCGACGGGGTCCTCGCCAACCTCTACCTGCTCACCGTCGCCGAGGGCGGCGCCGAATGGGGCCCCAGCGCGGTGCCGCTGCCCGTGCTCGCCGCCTCCATGGTGGTTCCGGACGGCATGGCCCGGCCCACGGACGCCGTGCTGGAGCAGGTCTCGGACGCGATGATGCGCCTGGACGACCAGTTCCGGCAGCTGGAGCCGATCGGGCTGGTCGAGTACCGGCCCGTCGACGAGGCGGTGTTGGCGGAGACAGACGACGAGGAGCCCGCCGCCGGGACCGGCCCGCGCGAACTCGACGCGGAGGAGGTGTCCCGGTACGGGATGGTCCGCCTCACCCCGCTCGGCCTGTACGGGCTCCGCGCGCGCATGCGGGAGGCCGGGATCGGGGCCCCCGCCGTCGGTGAACTGGCCGACAAGGGTGCGGACGCGCTCCTCGACGCGGTCTGCGACTACCCCGAGGGTGCAGCCCAGGCGGAGATCGAGCAGTGGCTCACCGGGCGCGAACTGCCCGCTGCCGTCGCCGAGCTGCTGGCCGCGGCCCGCGGCGCGGACCAGGGCGCCCCGCTGCGCCGGCTGCGCTGCCAGCAGGCCCTCGCGTCGGCCGGCCCGGACGCCGAGCCGGCGGTCCGGGCGGTGCTGGACGACCCGGAGCTGGGCGGGCTCGCCCGGGTGTGGCTCGCCGAGCGCGGGGCGGCCGACGTCCCGGCGCCGGACGGGGCGATGGTGTACTGGCTGACCGTCGACACGATCGCGGCGCAGCTGGCCACCGACCCGGACGCGGTCGAACTGCCGCTGCTGATGGAGTCCCTGACCGCCCACCACGCCGGGTTCTTCGACCAGGCCTGGCGGGTGGAGCACCCGGCGGCGGGGGAGGTGCTGGAGGCGATGGGTCGTCTGCACCCGGACAAGAAGGCGGCCAAGGAGGCCCGCAAGGCGGCGTACAAGGCCCGCTCGCGGCGCATCTGAGGCGCAGGGGGCCGCATTGCGAGGCCACGAAGACGGTATCGGGGCCGCGGGGGCCGCAGGGGCCGCGGGAGGGCGCCGCGCTGCGGGAGGGCGCCGCGGCGCGGGCGGAGGGGGCGGAACGAGACGTTCCTGAGTGGGTGTCGGTCATTGCGGCCGGGCGGTGAACGGACGGTTCCGCGCCGGGGGTAATTCAGCCGCCGTTCACGTGCGGGCGCGAGCGTGTGCGCCGCGCGGCAGCCCCCGGCCGCCGCGCGGCACCTCCGACCGCGAACGACAGGCGCACCACCTCCGACCCCCTGGAGTGACCCGATGCCGCTCAGCCGTAGAGACTTCACCGCCCGTACCGTCCTCGCCGGTGCAGGAGTCGCGCTCACCGGGGCCGTAGGCGCCCTCGCCACCGCCCCGGGGGCGCTGGCGGCCGACGACGGCTCGCACCGCGACGAGCACGGCCGTCCCTGTGAGCCCGGCTACGGCCCGCTCCTGTCCGACCCGGCCGGGATCCTCGCCCTCCCCGCCGGATTCCGGTACCGCATCCTCACCCACAGCGGTGTCACCACCCTCGAATCGGGCGAGTCCACCCCGCAGAAGCACGACGGCACGGCCGCCTTCGAGGGGCCCCGCGGGGTCACGCTCCTCGTCAACAACCACGAGCTCAAGGGCAAGCGGGTCGACTGGGCCCACCCCGTCCCGCTCACCGAGGGCCTCGTCTACGACCCGGCGGCGGCCGGAGGGTGCACGGTCGTCGAGGTCCGCCGCGGCGGCGGGCTCGCCGAATGGGTCGGCATCGCCGGTACGTCGACCAACTGCGCCGGCGGCGCCACCCCCTGGGGCACCTGGCTCACCTGTGAGGAGACCGAGGACCGGGCCGGCAAGAACGGCATGACCAAGGACCACGGCTACGTGTTCGAGGTCGACCCGCACGACCGCCGCGCCAACCGGGACCCGCAGCCGATCAAGGCCCTGGGGCGGTACGCGCACGAGGCCGTCGTCATCGACACGCGCCTCGGCCACGCCTACCTGACCGAGGACGCCTCC
This sequence comes from Streptomyces sp. NPDC029014, assembly GCF_055564695.1. NCBI lineage: Bacteria > Bacillati > Actinomycetota > Actinomycetes > Kitasatosporales > Streptomycetaceae > Streptomyces > Streptomyces sp. NPDC029014. The sequence goes on along the minus strand of NZ_JBVHVT010000005.1, from coordinate 82,672 downwards.
GGCCCCAACGGGCTGCTCTACCGCTGGACCCCGCCGAGAGGCTTCCGCCACGGGCGCGGCAGGCTCCGTACCCTCGCGGCCGATGCGGGCGTGCTCGCGGCCGCCAAGTGCTTCGACAGCGGCGGCCGGTTCGTGGACGACCTGTCGCGGGCGACGAGGACCGGCACGGTCTACGGGGTCGACTGGGTCGTCGTGCCGGACCGCGACGCGCAGACGGTGTCGGTGCGCAAGCAGTTCGGGGACGGTGCGGTGACCCGTGCGCGCAAGCTCGAAGGCATGTGGTGGGCCGACGGCGGCGCGTACTTCGTCTCCTCGTACGCGCGGGAGGAGAGCCCGGGCGCAGCGCACGACGGGCAGGTGTGGTTCCACGACCCCGAGCGGCGCACGATCACGCTGAAGGTGCTGCTCGGGGTGAACCCGGACCCGGCGGGGGGCGCGGCCGGTGACGGCCCCGACAACATCACGGTGTCCCCGTACGGCGGGCTCGTCATCGCGGAGGACGGCGAGGGCCTCCAGCACCTGCTCGGCGCCACCGAGTCGGGCCGCACCTATGCGATCGCGCGCAACGAGCTGAACATCGGGACGGCGGAGGAGCCCGAGTACTCCGAGTTCGCGGGGGTCTGCTTCTCGCCCGACGGGCGCACGCTGTTCGCCTGCATCCAGGAGCCGGGCATCATGCTGGCCATCACCGGGCCGTGGCGGCGCGGGCCGCGCTGACGGACACGACCGGGCCGGGGATACGGCTGCGCCGCCGCCCTCATGGGGCGGCGGCGACCTCGACGGTGTCGGCGCGGCTGGCGCTGGCCCATTGCTCGAGCAGGAACTCGTAAGCCGCTGCGGGCCATTCGTCATCCACCCGGGTCTCGACGAGGTGCCGTATCGCCTCGTTCGCCTCTGCGGCGGACGGGCGGGCGGGACCCGCGGGCCTGAGTGTGCTGTACATGGTTTCCAGGCTACGGGCGGACACGGACCGTCACCCCCGGTTTAAGGGTGTAATCCATCACCTTCGCCGGCGGCCGGGCCGCCGGCGCTCGCTCCACGTGCCCGCCCACCTGCTCAGAGTGTCTCGGCGCCGGGCTTCACCATGCCGCGTACTGTGCGGGACTTCACAAACTCGCCGATGGCCGTCATCTCCCATTCACCCGAGAACTGACGGATCAGCTTCGCCATCATCACGCCGGTCTGCGGTTCGGCGCTGGTGAGGTCGAAGCGGACGAGCTCCTCGCCGCTGGCCGCGTCGATCAGGCGGCAGTAGGCCTTGGCGACCTCGGTGAACTTCTGGCCGGAGAAGGAGTTCACGGTGAAGACCAGGCCCGTCGCCTCGGCGGGCAGCCGGCCGAGGTCCACGGTGATCACCTCGTCGTCCCCGGCTCCCTCGCCGGTGAGGTTGTCGCCCGAGTGCCGGATGGCGCCACCCAGGATGGTCAGTCTGCTGAAGTAGCAGCTGTCGATGTGGTTGCGCTGCGGGCCGTACGCGATGACGGACGCGTCGAGGTCGATGTCCCGGCCCTGGTAGGCGGGTTCCCAGCCGAGGCCCATCTGCACCTGGGAGAGCAGCGGGCGGCCGTTCTTGACGAGGGACACGGTCTGGTTCTTCTGGAGGCTGACCCGGCCCTTGTCGAGGTTGATCTTCCCGGTGCCGGCCGGTGCGGCGGCGGGTGCCGCGGGTGGTGCGGGTGCGGCGGGCGGGGCCGCGACCGGAGTCGGGGCCGGCGGGGGGACGGTGACCGGCGGGGCGACCGGGGGAACCGGGGCGGCGGGGGTCTGCGGGGCGGCCGCGGGGGCCGGGGCGGCCGGTTCCTCGTCCACCGAGACCCCGAAGTCGGTGGCGATGCCGGCGAGGCCGTTCGCGTACCCCTGGCCGACCGCGCGCACCTTCCACACGCCGCCCCGCTGGTAGACCTCGACGACCACGAGCGCCGTCTCGGTGCCCAGCTGCGGCGGGGTGAAGGTGGCGATCACCGCCCCCGTGTCCGCGTTGCGCACGGTGGCGGTGGGCTCGACGCCCTGGAAGGTCTGCCCCGCCGCATCCGGGCTGGCGGTGACCACGATGCGCTCGATGCCGGGCGGCAGCCCGCCCGTGTCCACGGTGACGGAGTCGGGGGCCGTCCCGCCGCCGGAGCGGTGGCTGACACCGGGCCCGGACGGCTGGTTGTAGAAGATGAAGTCGGCGTCGGAGCGCACCTTGCCGTCGGCCGCGAGGAGCAGCCCCGACACGTCGAGCCGCACCGGGGCAGCCACGTCCACCGTCACCCGGACGGCATTGAGCGGCAGATTGGAACCAGGGGTCATAGCGGTCATGCCCGGAGAACGACCGGGGGTGGCGTGCCGTTCCCTCCGGAATCCCGTGGAACGGCCGGGTGGGGGATGCCTCAGCGCCGGTTGCGGGGGTGGTTCTTCGCCGTGCGCTCGTTGCCGAACTTGTACGCGCCGGTCCAGCGGGCCATCACGAGCTGCGCGTCGCCGGCCTCCACCTCGGCCAGGAACGTCTCGGCGCGGGCTCCGCGCAAGGTGCCCGCGGCCCGGCCGCGGTGGGTGATGACGACGCTGCCGTCGCCCCTCTGCTCGTACGTGAATCCCTGCGGTCTCGGCATGGAGCGCAGCCTGCCCGCCCGGAGCAGGGGCAGCAACGGGTTTTGCGGGGCGGCGGCGCCGGGCCGCCCGCTCCCCCCTCGGTTCGTCGGGTCGACCGGATCGGCCGATCGACGTGATCGGCCGGTCCCGCCGGTCCCGCCAGCCCCGCCGGCAGCGTCGGATTCACCTGATCGGCTGCTCCGATGCCTCGGTGACCCGGCGCGGCAGCCCCAGCGGGTTCGCCTCGCGCAGCTCCGCCGGAAGCAGCGGGTCCGGCACCGACTGGTAGGCGACCGGGCGCAGCCAGCGCTCGATCGCGGTGGCCCCGACCGAGGTGGAGTGCGAGGTCGCGGCCGGGTAGGGGCCGCCGTGGTGTTGCGCCGGGGCCACCGCGACCCCGGTCGGCCAGCCGTTGACCACGACCCGCCCGGCCAGCGCGGTGACGCGGGAGACCAGCTCCGCCGCCGGGCCGGGGGCGCCCTGCGCCTCGGCGGCGGACAGCTGGAGGGTGGCGCTGAGGTTGCCGGGGAGCCGGTCGAGCACCGCCCCGGCCTCGTCCTGGTCGGCGTACCGGACGACGACGGTCACCGGGCCGAAGCACTCCTCCAGCAGCACCTCGTACGCCGAGCCCGCCAGCAGGCTCGCGGCGGACACGGCCAGGTAGCCCGCGCCGACCGCGTGCTCCCCGGCGGGGCCCGGCGTGACGGGCGCGGTGACGCCGGGCAGCGCGGCCCGCTCGGCGACGCCTGCGACGAAGTTGTCCCGCATCCGGTGGTCGAGCAGGACGCCTGTGCCGGTCTCGCCGAGCGCCTTGGCGAGGGCCGCGGCGAGCCGGTCCCCGGCCGTGCCCTCCGGGACGAGGACCAGGCCCGGCTTGACGCAGAACTGGCCGACGCCGAGGGTCACCGAGCCCGCGAGCCCGGTGCCGATCTCCTCGGCGCGCTCGGCGGCGGCGTCCGGGGTGACGACGACCGGGTTGAGGGAGCCGAGCTCGCCGTGGAAGGGGATGGGGACGGGGCGTGCGGCGGCCGCGTCGAACAGCGCGCGCCCGCCGCGCAGGGAGCCCGTGAACCCGGCGGCGGTGACGAGCGGGTGGCGGATCAGCTCCAGGCCCGCGTCGAAGCCGTGGAGGACGGTGACCACTTCGCCCGGCAGGCCGGTGGCCACCGCCGCCCGGCGCAGCAGCGAGGCGCACAGCTCGGAGGTGGCCGGATGGTCGGGGTGCGCCTTGACGACCACCGGGCAGCCGGCGGCCAGCGCGCTGGCGGTGTCCCCGCCGGGGACCGAGAACGCGAGCGGGAAGTTGGAGGCCGCGTAGACGGCGACCACGCCGAGCGGCACCTTGTAGCGGCGCAGCTCGGGGCGCGGCGGGGTGAGGGCGGGGTCCGCCCGGTCGATCCGGATGTCGAGGTAGCCGCCGTCGGCGACGGCGGCGGCGAAGGCGCGCAGCTGGCCGGTGGTGCGGGCGAGTTCGCCGCCGAGCCGGGCCGGTCCGAGCGCCGTCTCGGCGTCGGCGGCCTCGACCACCCGCTCCGCGGCCGCGTCGAGCAGGTCCGCCGCGGCGCGCAGGAACGCGATGCGGGCGGTGCGGTCCGCGAGCGCCGTGCGGGCGGCGTGCGCCGCGCGGACGGCTTCGTCCACCTCCGGGGAGCCGGCCTCCACGGCAACCTGGGCCCGCTGCTTCCCGGTGCGGGGGTCCACACTCCAGACTGGTGTCCCTGCCATGCCGCACTGCCTCCTGGATCTACGCCGACCCGCACGGCGGCGTTCAGTATTCTGAACGCCGTTCCGATGGGTGAATGATCTCCATCCGTTCCGGACTCTATTTCCGCGTCTTTCGCGTGACAAGAGAACAAGAGGGGCAGGAAGGCGAATGGCCAGAGGTGAGCGCATCGAGTTCGACGGGGCGGCGGCGGTGGCGGTGGACGGGGGCGGCGGTCCGGGTGGCCCGGGTGAGCCTGGCGGCTCCGGCGGCTCCGGCGGGGTGGCGGGCGCGGCTCCGGCGGCCGTCAAGTCCGCCGTCCGCACGGTGGTGTTGCTGGAGCACTTCGCGGCCCGGCCGGGCCTGCACAGCCTCGCCGACATCCAGCACGACCTGGACCTGCCCAAGTCCAGCCTCTACATGCTGCTGCGCACGCTCGTGAACCTGGGGTGGGTGGAGACGGACGCCACGGGCACGCGGTACGGCATCGGCGTGCGGGCCCTGCTCGTCGGCAGCTCCTACATCGACGGGGACGAGGTGGTCGCGGCGGCCCGGCCCACCCTGGACCGGCTCTCCGAGGACACCACGGAAACGATTCACCTGGCCCGGATGGACGGGCGGAGCGTCGTCTACCTGGCCACCCGCCAGTCCCAGCACTACCTGCGGCCGTTCACCCGGGTCGGGCGGCGGCTGCCCGTGCACTCGACCGCGCTGGGCAAGGCGCTGCTCGCCACGCACACCGACGACGAGGTGCGCGCGCTGCTGCCGCGGCGGCTGGACGCGGTCACCGAACACACCGTCACCGACCGGGAGCAGCTCGTCGAGGAGCTGGCGGCGGTGCGGGAGCAGGGGTACGCGGTGGACCGGGAGGAGAACACGCTCGGGCTGCGCTGCTTCGGAGTGGCCGTGCCCTACCGGACGCCGGCGCGGGACGCGGTGAGCTGCTCGGTGCCGGTGGCCCGGCTGACGGCGGAGCACGAGGAGGCGATCAAGTCCGCGCTGTTCGCGGCCCGGGACCGGCTGTCGGTGGTGACCCGGCGCATGTGAGGGGGCAACCGGGATGAGGGCGCCTCCCCCGCGCGGGGGAGGCGGTTCACCTTCACGGGGGAGGTGACGGGGCGCCGGGCACGCGACTGTTGAGCCATGACGACACGAGCGATGCGACGCATGACCGACCCGCCCGGCGACCACCCGACGAACCCGCCCGCCGCGCCACCGAGCGCCGCACCACCGGGAGACCCGCCGACCGGCCCGCCGACCGGCCCGCCGACCGGCCCGCCGACCGGCCCGTCGGCCGGGGCGGAGCCGAGAGCCCGGACGGGCACGGTGCGTCCGACGAGCACGGTGCCCGCGGGGACGGGGGTCCTGCGGGCGGCGGCCGTCATCGCCACCGTGCCGTACCTGGCCCTGAAGGGGGCCTGGCTGGCGGGGAGCCGCATCGGCATACCGGACGGCAGCGTGCTGCTGGAGCCCGGGCCGCTGCCCGCCGTGGCCAACGCCGTCACGATGGCGATGGACGCCTGCGTGATCGTGCTCGCCCTGCTGCTCACCCGGCCCTGGGGCAGACGGGTGCCCGGCCCGCTGCTGATCGTGCCCGTCTACACGGCCACCGGGCTGCTCACCCCGATCCTGACCGGCTTCCCCGGCCAACTCGTGGTCAGGGCGCTGGGCCTGGGGGCGGGGGACGCGGTGAAGGCCGCGCGGGGGCCGTTCCTCGACGACTGGGTGTACACCGTCGTCTACGGCGGCTTCATCGTCCAAGGACTCGCCCTGGCCGGGCTGTTCGTGCCCTATGCGCGCGAGCGCTGGGGCCGGTGCTGGCAGGGCACGCCGGGAACGCGGCTCCCGTCGCCCACGGGGGTGGTGGCGGGGGCCGCGGCCACGGTCGGTGCCGCAGTGGGCGCGATACACCTGTACTGGGCGTTCGGCGGGACGGCTTGGCTGAGCGCGCGGCAGGTCGCGCAGTACTCGGCGGAGAGCGGCGTGGTCTCGGCGGTCCACGGGCTGTGCGCGATGGCGGCGGGTGCCGGGGCGCTGCTGCTGGCCCGGGGCGGGGGAGTTCGGGTGCGGGGGCCGCTGGCCCTCGCCTGGATCGGGTCGTCGGCGTCGCTGGGCTGGGGGTTGTGGCTGCTCACGGCGGTGCTGGGGCCGGGGTTCGGCGACTCCGAACGCCTCTCGCCGATGATCTTCCTCGCCTACGCTGGCCAGGTGACCGTCGGATGCCTCTCCGCGGCCGTCCTGGCCCGGTTCACCCGTTCACGGCTCGCGGCCTGAGCCGGCCGCACGGGAGCGGACCGGCACGGCACCGGGCGGCGCGAGGGGACGGACCGGAGCGGGCCCGGACCGGTGGGAGATCCGGCCCGGCGGGGGCGGAGCGACGGGCGGAGCGATGAGGGGGGTCGGGTGAGGGGAACGGGGGCGCCGGCGGCCCGGATGCCGGGCGGGTCGGGGCGACTGCTGGGGTCGCGGGCCCGGCTGCGCTGGGTGCACCTGATACTCGGCGGGGCGCTGCTGATGCCGTACTTCCTGGTGGCGCAGGTGGTGGTCGGCGTCATCGCCGGGACGAACGCGCTCGCCTCCACCCGGCTGACCTTCATCGCCTACGGGGTGTCGGTGCCGCTGGCCGCGGTGACGGGCCTCCTGGGGCTGGTCCGGCAGATGTCGGTGGTCGTGGTGCGGGCGCTGTGCGGGGTGCCGGGGGAGCGGCTGGCCGACGGGCCCGCCCGGTCCTGGGCGGCCCGGGGGAGGACGGCCGCCTGGTGGTCCCTGCACCTGGGGATCGGCGCCCTGGTCAGCGGGATGAGCCTCGCGGTACCGCCCATGGCGGTGGTGCTGCTCCTGCTGCCCTTCGTGAGCGCGCTGCGGGACATGCCGGTCGGCTCGGGCTTGCTCAGCACCGCCGCCGACCCCTACGTCGCCCCCTTCCTCGGGATCGGCCTGCTGGCGGGGCTCGTGCTGTGCGCCGCCGGGGCCGGGGTGCTGCTGGCCCGGCTCGCCCCCGTCCTGCTGGGGCCGACGCCGGCGGACCGGCTGGCCGCGGCCGAGGAGCGGGCCGCCGACCTGGCCGTGCGCAACCGGCTCGCCCGGGAGCTGCACGACGCGGTCGGGCACGCCCTGAGCGCCGTCACCCTCCAGGCGGTCGCGGCCCGGCGGGTCCTCGACAGCGACCCCGCGTTCGTACGGGAGGCGCTGGCGGCGATCGAGGACACCACGCGGCGCACGGTGGGCGAGCTGGACACCGTTCTGGGCCTGCTGCGGGACGGGGACCCGGCCCGGCCGGACGCCGCGCCCGCGCCGACCCTCGCCGCCGACCTGGACGGGCTGCTGGCCCGTACCCGGGCCGCGGGCACCACCGTCACCTCCCGCCAGGACCCCGGACCGGCGGGGGACTGGGCGCAGCTCCCGGCGATCGCCTCCCGCGAGGCGTACCGGATCGTGCAGGAGGGCCTGAGCAACGCACTGCGGCACGGCGCCGGCCCCGTCGAGCTGCACATCGCCGTCACGGACGCGCGGGACGCCCCGGGCGGCAAGGACAGCACCCACCGCGAACTGGAGATCACCATGACCAATCCACCGGGAACCGGGGAGGCCCTCCCGGACCGCACCACCGGGGGCCGCGGGCTGCGCGGCGCCGCGGAGCGGGCGGCCCTGCTGGGCGGCACCGTCGAAGCGGGCCCGCACGAGGGGCTGTGGCGGCTGCGGGCCGTCCTCCCGCTCGGCGGGGGTCCCGGCGGGGGCGCCCGATGAGCCGGCCGCCGCTGCGCATCGTGCTCGCCGACGACGAGCGGATGGTCCGCACCGCCCTGCGGGTCATCCTCGAAGCGGAAGCGGACCTGGAGGTCGTGGGGGAAGCGGCCTCCGGCGCCGAGGCCGTCTCCGTGGTCCGGCAGCTGGCCCCGGACCTGGTACTGATGGACGTCCGGATGCCCGGGATCGACGGCATCCGGGCCACCGAGCAGATCCTCGCCACCCTGCCCGAACCGCCGCGGATCATCGTCGTGACCACCTTCGAGAACGACGCCTACGTGTACGACGCGCTGCGCGCGGGCGCCTCCGGGTTCCTGCTGAAGCGGGCCGATCCGGACGAGCTGCTCGGCGCCGTCCGGCTGGTGGCCCGCGGCGACTCGCTGCTGTTCCCGGCAGCGGTCCGCTCCCTGGCCGCCTCCCACGCGGCCACCGCGGCCGGCGCCCCCGCCCCGTGGGTGGCCCGGCTCACCGACCGGGAAGCGGACGTGCTGCGCCTGATGGCCGGCGGGCTGTCCAACCACGAGATGAGCGCACGCCTCGGGGTCGGCCCGCAGACCGTCAAGACGCACGTCGCCGCCGTCCTGGCCAAGACCGGCTCCCGCGACCGCACCCAGGCCGTCATCGCCGCCTACGAGGGGGGCTTCGTCGTGCGGGGGGCGGCAACATGAAGAAAAGCTGAGAACCCGGCCACAATCGGGACAGGGCGGAACGCCCGGACGCACTCGCACGTCCTTCCGGAAGATGAACAAGACGATCAGGCGTGCGTCGGTCTTCTGCCTGCTCCTCGTGCTGGCCCTGCTTCTCCGGGTCACCTGGGTGCAGGCCTACCAAGGCCAGGCCCTCGCAGACAACGAGAACAACCGGCGGAACCTCATCGGGCAGTACGAGAACCCGCTGGGCAACATCATCGTGGGCGGGGAGGCGATCACCGGCTCGGTCAAGACGGGCGGCAAGGACTTCGGGTACAAGCGGACCTACGTCGACGGCCCGCTGTACGCGCCGCTCACCGGGTACAGCTCGCAGGCCTACGGCACGAGCATGATCGAGGGCGTCTTCAAGAAGGTCCTCAACGGCTCGGACGACCGCCTGAAGACCGTGATGGACATGCTCACCAACCGGCGGGCCTCGCCGGGCAACGTCCTGACCACCGTCGACAAGGGCGTCCAGAAGGCCGCGTACGACGCGCTGGACGGCAAGCAGGGCTCCGCCGTCGCGATCGACCCCGCGACCGGCGAGATCCTCGCCCTCGTGAACAACCCCTCCTTCGACCCGGGCCGCATCTCCGGTGCCAACGACGCCGAGGCCTGGAAGGAGCTGTCCGCCGACAACGGCAAGGCCATGGAGAACGTGGCGCTGCGCAAGCCGCAGGCGCCCGGCTCCACCTTCAAGCTGGTCACCCTGGCGGCGGCCATCGAGAACGGGCTGGTCACGAACCTGGACGCGCCGACCGGCACCCCCGACCCGTACACCATCCCGGGGACGAGGACCCAGCTGCCGAGCGAGGCCGGCTCCGCCGCCTGCAACAACGTGTCGGCGCGCACCGCCCTGCGGCTGTCCTGCAACAACGTCTTCGCCGAGCTGGCGTCCAAGCTGGGCCAGGACAAGATGCGCGCAACGGCCGAGAAGCTCGGCTTCAACACCAACGTCGAGACCCCGGTCACGACCCGGGTGCCGAGCAAGTACCCGTCGAAGAAGATGTCCGTCGACCAGGTCGCGCTCACCGGCATCGGCCAGTTCGACGTGCAGGCCACCCCGCTGCAGATGGCCATGGTGACGGCCGCGATCCAGAACGACGGCAAGCTCGTCGCCCCGCACTCGGTGTCCGAGGTCACCGACTCGGGCGGCACCGTGCTGGAGAGCTTCAAGAACCCGAAGGTCCAGCAGGCCATGAGCCCGAAGACGGCCGCGATGCTGCGGGACGCCATGAGGACCGTCGTCGCCGAGGGCGGCGGCAAGCCCGCGCAGGTGTCGGGCGCCGAGGTCGGCGGCAAGACGGGCACGGCCCAGCGCGGCGTGAAGAACAGCCTGCCGCCGCTGGCCTGGTTCACCTCGTACGGGAAGGCGAACGGCAAGCAGATCGCCGTCGCCGTGATGATCGAGAACTCGGACACCGACCGCTCCGAGATCGGCGGCGGGCGGCTGGCCGCCCCCATCGCACAGAAGATGATGGAGGCCTGGCTGAAGAAGTAGCCGGCCTCCGCGCACCGCCCGGCGCGCCGGGAACCGACACGGTTCCCGGCGCGTTCCTGCTCCATGATCAGAGCTGCGCACGCCGCCGACGTCGATGCCATAGCCGCCCTCCACGCCAGGGCCCGGGCCACCTACTACCGGGGCCGCGTCCCTGAGGCGGCCTACGCGGGCGAGGCCGAACTCGTGCGCTCCCGCGAGGGCTGGACCCGTGCCGTGGCCCGCAGCGCGGCCGAGGGGAAGGTGCTGTGCGCGGAGGAGGACGGCCGGCTGACCGGGGTCGCAGCGTTCCGCACCGCCGCGGACGGGACCACCCTGACCCAGCTCCACGTCGACCCGACGCACTGGCGGCGCGGCACGGGCGCCGCCCTGCACGCCGCATGCCTCGACGCCTGGCGCGCCGCCGGCGTCGACCGGGTCCGGCTGGAGGTGTACGAGCACAACCTCCGCGCCCAGGCCTTCTACGCCCGCCACGGCTGGCGCCCGGATCCCGACCTCCCCCGCTCCGGCTCGCACCTGACGCTCTGGCTGGAGGTCGCACCCCGCTCCGGGATCGGACCCCGGTCCGGGGAATGAGACGCTCCGGCTGGTGGTTGAACGTGAAACCGCCTCGGCCCCCGGCCGGGGCGTCCACCTGAACCGAGAGAACCGAGAGAAGAAGGAACATGCGCGTCGAGATCTGGAGCGACATCGCCTGCCCGTGGTGCTACATCGGCAAGGCCCGGTTCGCCAAGGGGCTGGCCGCCTTCGCGCACCGCGACGAGGTGGAGGTCGTCTTCCGGTCCTTCGAGCTCGACCCGAACAGCGCCAAGGGCGTCACCGCGCCCGTCGTGGACATGCTCGCCAAGAAGTACGGCCGCACCCCCGACGAGGCGCGCGGCATGGAGGAGCACGTCGCGGCGACCGCCCGTGCGGAGGGGCTGGAGTACCGCACCGAGGGCCGCGACCACGGCAACACGTTCGACATCCACCGGCTGCTGCACCTGGCCGCCGCCCGCGGACGCCAGGAGGAACTGCTCGACCTGGCGTTCCGCGCGAACTTCGCCGAGGAGCGGTCCGTCTTCGACCCCGAGGTGCTGGTCGCGCTCGGCGTCGCGGCCGGCCTGGAGGAGGCCGAGGTCCGCGCCGTCCTCGCGGACGACTCCGCGTACGCCGCACAGGTGCGGGCCGACGAGCGGGAGGCCGCGGAACTCGGCGCCAACGCCGTGCCGTTCTTCGTCCTGGACCGCCGGTACGGGATTTCCGGCGGGCAGCCGGCCGAGGTGTTCACCCGCGCCCTGGAGCAGGCCTGGGCGGGTCGCGAGCCGGTAGAGCCGGCCCCGACGGCCGACGCCTGTGACCCGGACGGCGCCTGCGCCGTTCCCCAGGCGTAACGGCCCCGCAGCCCCTGCCCCTGCCCCGTCCCCGTCCGGACGCGGGCGGGGGCCCGCGGGCACCGGGGTGGGGAGGGGCTCAGCCCGTGGCCGCCGCCGCCCAGGCCCCGTCGGCCGCGGCCAGCGCTTCGGCCGGGTCCGTCGACAGGGCCGCGGCGAGGGCCGCGAGGGCGGCGCGCACCGCTTCCCGGGACGCGGCCGGGCCGTAGTGGTTGACCCGGAGCATCTCCCCGGCGAGCGCACCGCCCCCGGCCGCGACCGGGGCCGACGGGTCGGCGGCCAGCGCCTTGGCCGCCACCTCCGAGGCGTCCGCCACGCGCAGCGTCGTGGCCACCGGCGCGGCCTGCGCGGTGCGTCCCACGAACGGGGCGAGGCCCAGCGCCGCCGCACCCGCACGGGTGGCCGCCGCTGCCGCCGCATGACGGCCCGCCACGGCGGGCAGCCCCTCGGCCGCGATCCGGTCCAGGCAGGCCTCCAGCGCGAGCATCTCCAGCTGCGCCGGCGCGTGCAGCAGCGCCGTACGGCCGCCGTCGATCCAGCGCTCCTTCCAGTCCAGCAGGGACAGGTAGGAACGGCGCGGTGCGGCCGGGTTCCCCGCGAAGCGCTCCCACGCCCGCTCCGACACCGACACCGCGGAGACTCCGGCCGGGCCGCCCATCGCCTTCTGCGCGCCGATCACGCACAGGTCGACGCCCCACGCGTCCACGAGCAGCGGTTCCGCGGCCACCGACGCGACCGCGTCCAGCATGAACAACGCCCCGTGGGCCCGTACCGCCTCGCCGATCTCCGCGACCGGGTTGGTGTTGCCGGTCGCCGCCTCCGCGTGCACCAGTGACACGAAGTCGATCTCCGGGTGCTCCTCCAGCGCGGCCGCGACCTGCCCGGCGCTCACCGCCGTGTCGAAGGGCACGGCCAGGTCCACCACCGTCGCCCCGCAGTCGCGCAGCCAGTTGCCGAAGGTGTTCCCGTACGGGCCGGTGACCACGTTCAGCGCGGTCGAACCGGGCCGGGCCCCGGAGCGGATGCACCCCTCCAGCGGCAGCAGCGCCTCGCCCTGGGTGATCACCACGTCCTGGCGGGTGCGCAGCAGGTCCGCGACCTTCCGTTCGATCGACGCGAAGTGCTCGGCGGTGAGCGGCGGAAGGTCCAGCAGGGGGTGGGTCACGGCGGTGCTCATTTCGTCCGGGGTTGCCGGACGAGCCTATCGACCGCGCACGTACAGTGCGGACATGACCGATGACGTGCTGCATGTGAAGGGGCGGGTGCTCGTCGGCCCGGACGACGTGCGCGACGAGCTCTGGGTGGTCGGCGGCCGGATCTCCTACGAGCGCCCGGCCGGCGCCCGCGGGACGACCACGGTGTCCGGCTGGGTCCTGCCGGGCCTGGTCGACGCGCACTGCCACGTGGGGCTGGACGCCCACGGCCCGGTCGACGCGGAGACCGCCGAGCGGCAGGCCCTGACCGACCGCGACGCCGGCACCCTGCTCATCCGCGACGCCGGTTCGCCCTCGGACACCCGCTGGATCGACGACCGCGACGATCTGCCGAAGATCATTCGCGCGGGCCGGCACATCGCCCGCACCCGCCGCTACATCCGCAACTACGCGCACGAGATCGAGCCCGCCGACCTCGTCGCGTACGTGGGCCGCGAGGCGCGGCGCGGCGACGGCTGGGTGAAGCTCGTCGGCGACTGGATCGACCGCGACGCCGGCGACCTGACGGCCTGCTGGCCGCGCGCCGAGGTCGAGGCGGCCATCGCCGAGGCGCACCGGCTGGGCGCCCGGGTCACCGCGCACTGCTTCGCGGAGGACTCGCTGCGCGACCTGGTCGAGGCGGGCATCGACTGCATCGAGCACGCCACCGGGCTCACCGAGGACACCATCCCGCTCTTCGCGGAGCGCGGGGTGGCGATCGTCCCGACCCTGGTGAACATCGCCACGTTCCCGAAGCTGGCGGCGGGCGGCGAGGCCAAGTTCCCGCGCTGGTCGGCGCACATGCGGCGGCTGCACGAGCGCCGGTACGACACCGTGCGCGCGGCCTGGGACGCGGGCATCCCGGTCTACGTCGGCACGGACGCGGGGGGCTCCCTGCCGCACGGCCTGGTCGCGGACGAGGTCTCGGAGCTGGTGCGGGCCGGGATCCCGCCGCTGGACGCCCTGTCGGCGACCACCTGGGCGGCGCGCGCGTGGCTCGGCAGGCCGGGGCTCACCGAGGGCGCGCCCGCCGACCTCGTGGTGTACGGCACCGACCCGCGGGCCGACGTACGGGCGCTGGCGCAGCCGCTGCGGGTGGTCGTGAACGGCACCGTCCGCGCCTGAGCGCGACAGCACGGTTGACGGGGTCGGTTGACGGCACCGGTTGACGGCGCGTGACCCGGGCGTCCCGGCGGTCGTTGAGAACGGCCGACCGGGGCTCCGGGGCGGACGCGACGCACCGGTGCCTGTGGCGGAAATGAACTCCCGTTCCTTGTGGTGCCCAATTAATCGAATACATGCATGGAAACCACCCGTTGGAATGAACTCACCTCAGGTGGCTGTCCGTTCACTCTCCGTGCGTAAAAGATTCCGGGGGTAGTAGGCCGTTCGTGCGCGATGTCCCCCATTGGCGCGCGACGGCCCCGTCTCCCTGGGGGTTTCCCACCGTGAACCGCAACACCTTCCGCACGCCCGCGGCCGCCCTGCTCGCCGCAGGGGCGGTCGCCCTGCTCACCGCCCCGCCCGCCGCCGCCACGGGCGGCGGCCCCGGCGCGGGCGGCGGGGGCGAGGGCAGGGCCGGCGCCGTCGTGCTGCGCGCCGGACTGGACGTGGGCCTGCTCAACAAGGCGGTCCACGTGCCGCTGAAGACCACGCTGAACGAGGTCAGCGCCCCGGCGACCGCCGAGAAGACCGCCCTCACCGTCGCCGTGGACGGCGCCGAAGGAGGAAAACCCGTCAGCGTGCTCCGCGCCGACGTGGCCACCTCCAAGGCCACCGCGGACAAGCAGCGTGCCGTGGCCGAGGCCCAGCTGGCCCACGCCCGGGTGCACGTGCCCGGACTGCCCGCGCTCTCCCTGATCGAGGTCGAGGAGGTCACCTCCAAGGCCGTGTGCGAGGCCGGGAGGAAGCCGCAGGCCGAGGCCAACGTGCTGGGCGCGGCCACCGTGCTCGGCAAGAAGGTCACCCTGTCCGCGGGCGGCCCGTCCAAGGTGGAGGTCCCGGGGGTCGGCCTGGTCAGCCTGGACCTCTCGGCGAAGGAGACCACCTCCACCACCGCCGCCGCGGCCGCGCTCCGCCTCAAGGTGTCCGTGAACCCGCTGGACCTGAACGTGGCGCAGGTCGAGGGCGAGATCGTCCTCGCCGAGGCGCGCTGCGAGTCCCCGGCCGGGCCGCCCCCGTCAGCGGGCCCCGACGCCGAGCCCGCCACCGGCACGGGCGGCCAGCCCGACGTCAAGCCGCAGACCGGCGCATCCGGCACCGGATCCGGCATCACCACGGACGCCGACCTGGCCGAGACCGGCGGCGGTTCGCTCACCCCGTTCGTCGCCGGAGGCGCACTGGTGCTGCTCGGCATCGGAGCGGTCGCGCTCGTCGTGACCCGGCGCGGCCGCACCTCGTGACCGGGCGCGGCCGCACCTCATGACAGGGGGCGGCCGTACCCCGTGACGCGGGGCGCGGCCCCGCAGCCCGCGGCGGCGCGGACCCGGCCCGGCTGGAGGGGGCGGGCCGGCTCAGCGCGTCGCGTGCTGCAGGCCCTGCTTGTCGGCTCCGCGCGACAGCACGGCCTCGCTGACCTGCTTGTCGACGGCGGCGTACTCGGACCGCTTGGCCCCGGACCCGCCGCCGTCGGCGGCGCAGGAGGTGCACACGACGCGGAACGGGCCGCCCCGGTCCGAGAACTGGGTCAGGTACTCGGCCTTGACCACGTCCCAGCGGCCCGGGTGCACGGTCGACGGGGCGAACGTGAACCGGGGGATCGACGACATGTTGCCGCGCAGCTTCTCGGGCTCGTAGAAGCTGGCGATCTGGTCGCCCATGCCGAAGACCACCCAGGTGCCGTTGATCTTCTCGTAGGGCTGCGGCACGTGGTTGTGCGTGCCGAGGATCAGATCGATGTCCGGGAGCCCGTCCGGGCCGCGCGAGGCGGTCAACGCCTGCGCCAGGTCGCGCTGCTGCTGGTCGGGCGCCGTCTGCCACTCGGTGCCCCAGTGGACGCTGAGGACGACCACGTGCGCCCCGGCCGCCCGCGCCGCCCGCGCGTCGGCGATGATCCGGTTCTGGTCGAGGAGGTTGACGGCCCAGGGCTTGCCGGACGGGAGCGGGATGCCGTTCGTGCCGTACGTGTAGTCCAGCTGGGCGACCTTGGCGCCGCCCGCCGAGAGCACCGCCGGGGCCTTGGCCTCCTCGGCGCTGCGGGCCGAGCCGACGTGCTTGATGCCGACCCGGTCGAGGTGGTCGAGGGTGCGGACGAGACCGTCGTAGCCGTCGTCCAGGGTGTGGTTCGAGCCGGTCGAGCAGCTGTCGTAGCCGGCGTCCTTCAACGCGTCGGCGAGCTGGTGAGGGGCCTTGAAGGCCGGGTACCCGGTGTAGGGGCCGCCGGGCCGGCCGTACGGTATCTCGTGGTGGCATATCGCCAGGTCGGCGGCGGCCACCAGGGGCTTGACCCCGGCCAGTACCTTCCGGAAGTCGTGGCTCTGGCCGCTGCCCTTCGCGTCGTCCGCCGCCTGCTGGATGATCGACGGGTAGGGGATGGTGTCGCCGGTCCCGAGCAGCGTGAACGGGCGGGCGTCGGCGGGCGCTGCGGGCCCCGCCTGGTCCTTGCCCTCCCCCTTCCCGCTGCCCTGGCCGGACCTGCCCCCGGCGAGCCGCTGCTCCCCGGCCGTACCGCGGTCGTCCCCGCCCCCGTCCAGCAGGGTGGAGGCGGCGAACACCGCGCCGCCCACCACTGCCAGTCCTGCCACTGCCACGCCTGCCTTGGCGGCTGCCTTCATCGCGGATCCCCCCGTGTCTCCGTGCCGATGCGCCGATCATCACCCACACGGGCCCGTACCGCCAATCGGGTCCCCGGCGACGGATTCCGCTTCTCCGCAGGTCAGAGCCGTGCACCGGGGCCGGAGGTCAGGGCCGCGGGCCGGTTTCGGGGGGGCGGGGGGGGGGGAGGGGGGGGGGGGGGGGGGGGGGGGGGGGGGGGGGAGGGGGGCGGGGGGGGGGGGGGGGGGGGGGGGGGGGGGGGGGGACCACCCCCCCCCCCCCCCCCCCCCCCGCCGCGCTATACCGACAGCGCCAGTAGCTCGTTCAACGAGGTCCGCGCCCGGGCCACCCGGGAGCGGACCGTGCCGACCGGGCAGCCGATGGCCCTCGCGGCATCGGCGTACGGCAGCCCCAGCAACTGGGTGAGGACGAACGCCTCCCGGCGCTCGTCCGGGATCGCCGCCAGCAGCTCGGCGAGCGCTATGCCGTCCTCGAAGCCCGGCACCCCGCGGGGCTGGCACTGCTCCGCGGCGGCCTGCCAGTCGTCGCGGTCGGACACCTTGGGCCGGGCGGCGGCGTACCGGAGGCTGTCCGCGACGGTGCGCCGGGCGATGGAGAGCAGCCAGGTGCGGGCGGAGGAGCGGCCCTCGAACCGGTGCAGGCTGCCGAGGGCGCGCAGGAACGTCTCCTGCGTGAGGTCGTCGGCGGCCTGCCGGTCGGCGCTCAGGTAGGCCACGTAGCGCCAGACGTCCCGGTGCAGGGCCCGGACGAACCCGTCCACGGCGCGGCGGTCGCCGCCCCGCGCGGCGAGCGCGAGCCTCGTCACCCGTTCCTCGGTACACGCGGTGCGCGTGGTGTCGGTGCTGCGGGAGGTGTGCACGGGGTGCGTGTGGTGTGTGGGGTGTGTGGTGTGGCTGGGAGCAGTGGGGGTGTCGGGCGTGCTGAGAGTGGTGCGCGTGCTGGGCAGGCTGAGGGCAGGGGTCATCGCCACAGGTCCTTCACGAGGAGTCGGGATCCGGCCCGGCGCGATCGGCGCGGTGGTGGCGATCGGGGCGCAGGGGCCGGTGCGTCGTACGGCCGCTGCCGGACGGCAGGGCCGAGACCCGAAGCGCGGGGGTGTCCCGCGCCTTCGAGTGAGCCGGCTGTCAGACGACAGCGATCCCGGACGGCGGACCCCTGGTGCCGAACGCGTGGGCGAGCAGCAACCCGCGGAGCGTGGCGCTGTGGTGCGGCCGCCGCGAGCGGATGCGGGGCCGGTGGGGGAGGACGGCGGGCATGCGGGGCAGCAGCCCCAGCGGTGCGAGGAACCAGCCGGCGAGCGCCCGCAGGATGCGGAAGGCGGCCTGCTCGCCGTACGCGAGCCACAGGCCGCTCAGCAGCGCGGCCAGCAGGTGGGCCGCGAGCATGCCGCTCGCCGACATGTCGGCCATGGCGTGGGCGCCGTCCATGCCGGCCACCCCGTGCATGCCGGCCATCCCGTCCACGCCGGGGGCTCCGCCCAGGGCGTCCATGCCGGTGGCTGCGGCCGTCGTCCCGTGTCCGCACGGCGTGCCGTGCCCGGCGTGAAGGCCGGTACCGGCCGCCGTCGGCGGGTGGTGCGCGGGCGTCAGCGGGGAGTGGGACCCCGCACGGCCGGTCCCGGCCAGCGAGAACAGCCCGTGCAGCACGGCCTGGACGGCGACGGCGGCCGCCGTCACCGCGGACAGGCGCCGCTCCCGGCCCGCCAGGGCCCAGGCCGCGCCGGCCGTCGTCGCGAACGCCGCCGCCAGGGCCCCACCCGGCACACCGGTGCCCGACATGAGGGTGTGGCCGACGGCCGCGAGCAGCACACAGGTGGCCGCGAACACCGCGGCCCGCACTGCTCGACACCATCGGCCAGACGTCATGACGGGCTCATCCTTGCACTCCCGGATCCGGCGGACACAGGTCGGTGGGGGCAAATCCGGCGGCTGTCAACGCGTTCTCGCGGCTGTGTCGTACGCCACAAGTCCCCTCGGGAACCCGAGAGTTGCCGCTTCCGACTTCTGTCCCACGGCCACGGGCCGCTGAAACGGTGCGGAGACGGTACGAAGGAGGAAAGGCGTGGAGCAGGCCCCTGCCCCGGGCACGGCGACGGGTGCGCCCGGCGACCCGCCGGAGCGCCGTCCGCCGACGGCTCTGCTCACCTGCGCGACGGCGTTCCCGATGCTCCGGCTGTTCCCGCCGGGGGCGCTCGGGCCGTTGTCGGTGGACGGGTCCGGCGTCTCCACGACCCTGCTGGGCCTGACCACGGCGGTACGTCCCGGCACCGCCGCCGCACTGCCGCCGGTGAGCGGACGCCCGGTCGACCGGATCGGTCCGCGGCGCGCCCTGGTCGTGCAGGGCGGGCGCCGCAGGCCTCGGCGAACCCCGCCCACGCTGCCGCACCGGCCCGGCACGGGGGCGGTGACCTGCCTGCGGTCCGGTACCCGACCGGACGCCTCGGCGGGCCGCTCGCCGCGACCAGCAGTGCCAGACCGGCCCGCCGTACGGGTACCAGTCGGAGCGGGGCGCCGGGATCGGCGGTGGCGCGGATCACGGGACCTTCCGCAGCTGCCCGGTGGCCTTCGCCTGGCCGGCGAGGTCGAGGGCGGCGGGTGGGCTCCTCCGCGAGCAGCACCCCGGCCCCCACGGCGATGCAGCCGCCCCCGCAGACGGCCCGGGCGAGATGCGCGAGCGAAGGCCGACCGCCGGGAGCGGGTACGCGGTGGGCCCGCTCGGCATGGGTGCGGGCGGTGCGGCCGCCGACCGGGATGCGACCGGCGGCGGGCCGGCGCGGTCCGGGGACGGCACGCAGCAGCATGGTCTTCCCGGGCCCGTCCGCTCCGGTCGGCGCCACCCGCTCGCCGGCCGCGCCGGGATCGGTCGGCGGCGGGCGGGATCCGGTCAGCGGGGGTGGGCGGGGGCGTCGGCGGGGTCGGTCACCAGCCGAAGCGGCGGTCCACCACGGCGGAGAACTCCTCGAAGGTCAGGACGCGGTCGCCGTTCTGGTCGGCCGCGTCGAAGAGGGCGGAGGACTCGGCGTCGTCCCCCACTCCCCAGAAGGGGATCACTCCCTGGGCGGCGAGGGTCGGGCCCTTGGCCCGGAGCGCCCCGATGACCTCGACACGCGTCAGCGTGCCGTCCTGGTCGAGGTCGAGCGCGTCGAAGAGCTTGCGAGCCTTTTCGCTCATCACCATGTCCTGCTTCCGTGGGGCCGTACGCGTCGTCGGGTCGGTGGCCGCGTCCTGTGCAGAGGGACGCAGCGGCCGAACGCCGGGTTGCGCGCCGGCCAGGGGTGGCGGGCACGCCCGGCGGCGCACACGCCGACGGGGGCGTACCCGCCGGTCCGGCGGGTACGCCCCCGTGGGGAGCGGGCGGGGGAGGACCCGCTCAAGGGTTGATCAGGACCGGTCCGCGGTCTTCGGGGCGCTGTCCGCGGCCGCGGCCCGCGCTGCGATCTGCGGGTTGCGGGACTTCAGCACGGCCCAGCCGATCGCCAGGCAGACCGCCCAGCCGGCACCCACGTACAGGGAGACGCGGCTGTCGGGGTCGATGGCGATCATCGCGGTGACGAGCAGCAGGAACGCGACGGCGATCCAGCTGCACACCGTGCCGCCGGGGGCCGGGAAGGAGGAGGCGGGCAGCTTGCCGGCGTCCACCGCACGGCGGTAGCGGATGTGGCTGACGAGGATCATCAGCCAGGTCCAGATACCGGCCGCGGTCGCCACCGAGGTGACGTAGCCGAAGGCCTTCTCCGGGACGATGTAGTTGAGGACGACGCCGATGCCCATGAGGGCGACGGAGAGGGTGATGGCGATCGCCGGGGTCTTGGTGGAGCTCAGCTTGCCGAGCACCTTGGGGGCCTCGGCGTTGGCGGCGAGGTCGCGCAGCATGCGTCCGGTGGAGTACATGCCGGAGTTGCAGGACGACAGGGCCGCGGTGAGGACCACGAAGTTGACGATGGCCGCACCGGCCGGGATGCCGATCTTGGCGAAGGCCGCCACGAAGGGGCTGACGCCCGGCTGGAACTCGGTCCACTTGACGACCATCAGGATCACGCTGAGGGCACCGACGTAGAAGACGATGATGCGCCACGGCAGGGTGTTGATCGCCTTGGGGAGGGTCTTCTCCGGGTTCTCGGACTCGCCCGCGGTGACGCCGACGAGCTCGACGGCCAGGTACGCGAACATGACGCCCTGCAGGGTCATCAGGCTGGAGCCGACGCCCTTCGGGAAGATGCCGTCGAAGGCCCAGAGGTTGGACACGGCGGCGGTGTCACCGGCGGCGCTGAACCCGAAGGTCACGACGCCGATACCGATCACGATCATGCCGATGAGGGCGGTGACCTTGACCATCGAGAACCAGAACTCGATCTCGCCGAAGATCTTCACCGAGATGAGGTTGGCGACGTAGAGGACCACCAGGAACACCAGGGCCGTCACCCACTGCGGGATGTCCGGGAACCAGAAGTGCACGTAGATCGCCGCGGCGGTCAGCTCGGCCATGCCGGTGACCACCCACATGAGCCAGTACGTCCAACCGGTCACGAAACCGAAGAACGGACCGAGGAACTCGCGGGCGTATTCCGCGAAGGAACCCGAAACGGGCCGGTACAGGAGCAGCTCGCCGAGTGCCCGCATGATGAAGAAGACGATCACGCCGGCGAGGGCGTACATCAGGATGAGGCTGGGCCCGGCCTTCGCGATGTTCGCGCCCGCGCCCAGGAAGAGGCCGACGCCGATGGCGCCGCCGATGGCGATCATCTGGACCTGGCGGCTGCCGAGCCCGCGCTCGTAGCCCTCCTCGGGCGTGTTGCCCGCGGCCGTGTTGTCGCCGTTGTGCTGTTCGACCTGCGTCGAGGTCATGCTGTGGTGCGCCTTTCCGCTCCATGCCGGTCCGCGCCGCGCACGGCTGCGAACCGGGTTCCGATCCCCCGGATGCTGATGGAGTTGCTGCCGGCGGTGGCCGGCTCCAGCGCCCCTGCTCGGACGTGGGTGGTGTCCGGCAGGCGGTCGTGAAGATGTACCACGGCTGGCGACGACGGGCCGTGGCGTACATCACCGGCATAACGGTCATTCGCCTGTGACCAGGCCGAAAGACCCTCCCTCGGTGACTCGATCGTTATCCGGATCTGAGCCTCCGCTGAGCGAACACCGATTGCCATCAAGGCAATACATGTCAGGGTGAACGCGCCCGTAACGGACGGTGAACACGGAGCGTGGCCATATCCGCCTGGTCCGGTTTCCTGGGCATTGATGCTGTCTTGTGCGCATCTCCACCGTTCGACGCGCGGGTCGGGCGCGCCGGTCGCAACCGCGTAACCGTACGAACACACCCGCCCGCGACCGCAGTTGACGGCAGCCGGACCCCCGGCGGAGGACGCGGCCCCCATCCGGGTCGTCCTCTTCCCGGCCGCCCTGCCAGCCGCCGACACCTTCACCGTCACCGTCGGTGTCGGTGAAGGTGGACGGCGTGCGCGGGGGACCCTGGGCCGGCCCCCGCGAGGCTCCGCGTCGGCGGGCGCTTCCGTCAGGCCCGTGGCGCGGGGCCGAGAGTGCCCATCAGGGCCTGCACGGCCTCGACGGCGCTGCCGTCGTGATCGCTGCCCGCCGTGCCGCGGCTGCGGTACTGCACGTTGGCGGTGCGGTCGACCTCCAGGACCGAGTCGGCATGGGAGTTGTCGACCACCGTGATCAGACTCCCGTCGGCCGCCGCGGGCACCGCCGCCGCACCGAGCAGGGCCGCCGCGAGCACCGGCGTGGCCGCCGAGCGCAGCCGACCGCCCCGCCGGCTCACACCCCCACCCGCTCGGGTACCGGGCGCAGCCGGGCGACGTTGTCCTCCAGGAGCCGGGTCGCGGCGGCGACCCCGATCCCGTCGTCGGCGGTCACCGGGGGCAGCCGTCCGTCGTCGCGCCGCAGGTCGCGCAGCGCCGAGTCCATCGCCTCGTGCGCCGCGAAGAGGCACGGCGTGCTGTAGATGGCCACGTCCACCCCGAGGGCGGCCAGCTCGCCGAGCGAGAGCCGGGGCGATTTTCCGCCCGCGAGCTGGTTGAACAGCAGCGGCTTGCTGCCGACCACCTCCCGGATCCGTCGGATCCACTCGACGCTGCGCACCCCGTCGACGAGGACGACGTCGGCTCCGGTGGCCGCCAG
Source organism: Streptomyces sp. NPDC029014 (assembly GCF_055564695.1). Lineage (NCBI taxonomy): Bacteria > Bacillati > Actinomycetota > Actinomycetes > Kitasatosporales > Streptomycetaceae > Streptomyces > Streptomyces sp. NPDC029014. The sequence goes on along the minus strand of NZ_JBVHVT010000005.1, from coordinate 59,988 downwards.
TCGCTCGGCCCGGTTCAGGATGTCGGCCTCCTCCGTGGCGTCCGTGCGGGCCACCACGACCATGTCCGTGCGGACGGCCAGCACCATCTCCAGCTTTTCGAGGTACTCGTCGAGGGGCAGCACCTGCTTGCCGTCCGCGTGCCCGCACCGGCGGGGCCGCCGCTGGTCCTCCAGGATCACGCCGGAGGCCCCGATGCGCTCCAGCCCCTCCACCACGTGGCAGGCCACCTCCGGGTCGGCGTAGCCGTCGTCGATGTCCACGAGCAGGTGGTGCCGGGGGAACGCGCCGCGCAGGCGCTGCACGAAGGCGACCATGTCCGGCCACGCGATGAACCCGATGTCCGGCAGCCCGTAGTAGGACGCGGCGAAGCCGAATCCGGAGACGAACATCCCGTCGTAGTGGCGGGCCGCGATGGACGCCGAGTACATGTCGTACACGCCGATGAGGGGGGTGGTTCCCGGTGCGGCGATCTGTTCCCGCAACTTGTTCCCGTAGGTCAACGCCTGACTCCTCGTCATGGTGAAGCAGCACACGGACGTGGCGGGACCGCCGCAACACGACGGTCCTTTACCAAAGCCCGATACTTTCGTGGGAGAACCGGGAAACTCCTGAGGCGAGCGCTTTACTCACTCTCCAGGGGGAGCGATTTCACCAGAGAAACGTCACTGGGACCGGCCGGCCGCGGAGCACTAGCCACCGTTGCGGGGCAGATGGGCCCGGGCGTCCTCGTACGTGGCCGTGCCCGGTTCCGCGGCGGGGGCGTAGAAGAGGTTCAGCACACCCGACGGGAAGGTCTCGCCGGACACCAGCCGCAGCGGCAGCGGTGCGCCGCCCTCCTCGAACAGGCGCATGCCGGAGCGGACGGCGATCGGGTGCACCAGCAGGTTCAGCTCGTCCAGCAGTCCCGCCGCGAGGAGCTGGCGGACGACCGAGACCGAGCCGCTGATCCACACGGTGGAGCCGGTCCCGCCCTTCAGCACGGTGACCGCCTCGACGAGCCCGCCGTCGAGGACCTCCGCGTTCCGCCAGGTGGGCGGCAGCGGCCGGTGCGTCACGACGATCTTGCGGGCGTCGCCGAGGAGAGTGGCGAAGGGGGCGTCCTCCCCGCCGGCCGCCTCCCGCTCCGGCCAGGCGCCCGCGAAGCTCTCGTACGTCCGGCGGCCGAGGAGCAGCGTGTCCGCACTGCCGAGGGTGGCGTCGACGGCCGCCCCCATGGCGTCGTCGAAGTACGGGAAGTGCCACCGGTCGGGTGCCTCGACCACCCCGTCGAGCGAGATGAACAGCTGCGCGGAGATCTTCCTCATGCCGGCTCTCCCGGGACGCGGTGGGTCGGTGCACCTCCAGTAGACGACGCCGCACGCTGCGCGACCACCGGTCTCAGCGGTCGTCGCGCATGTCGTCCAGGTCTCCCTCGCTCAGCTCGTGCATCACGTCGCGCATCGTCGCGTCCTCCCGGCCGCGCTCGTGCGCCACCTCGTCGGGGCTGCGCGGCCGGCCGCCCGTCCTCAGCTGCTCCGGGTCCGGAGACCGCCCGCGGATCCGGTCCCTGTCCTGCCTGTCGCTGTCGCCGCCCATGACCTCTCACACTCCCGGGCTCTGCCGCGTCACCGCGTGGGCGCAGCACTCGACGGCGGCTGTCGCCTCCGCCGACCGGCGCCTAACCGTTTCCCCACGCGCCAAACCCCTCCCGGCACATCGGGGCCGGGGCCCGTACCGGGCTTCGTTTCCGCCGGAGCCCGACGGGCAGACGCCGTGCACCGGGGGCGGGACGGGGCGGGGACGGGGGCGGCGACGAGGCAAGGCGGTGATCGGCATGGCCAGACCGGTCTGGACCGGCGTACTGAGCTTCGGGCTCGTCAGCGTCCCCGTCGGCATGTACACCGCGACCGACAGTCACACCCTCCGCTTCCACCAGCTGCAACGCGGCACGGCCGACCGGATCCGCAACCGCCGGGTCAATGAGCGCACCGGCGACGAGGTCGCCCCCGACGACATCGTCAAGGCCTTCGACACCGGCGAGGAGTACGTCCTCGTCGAGCCCGCCGAACTGGACGACATCGCACCCGGCCGCTCCAGGACCCTGGAGATCAGCGGCTTCGTGGAACTGGACGAGATCGACCCGATCTTCTACGACCGGACCTACTACCTCGGCCCCAAGGGCAAGGAGTACGCCAAGGTCTACGCCCTGCTGCAGCGGGCCCTCGCGCAGGCCGGCCGGGCCGGCGTCGCCACCTTCGTCATGCGCGGCCGCGAGTACCTCGTCGCCCTGAAGTCCGAGGACGACATCCTCACCCTGCACACGCTGCACTGGGCCGACGAGATCCGCGATCCCCACGAGGAGGTCCCGGACCTGCCCACCGCCTCCGGCACCAGGACCGGGGCGAAGGAGACGAAGATGGCGGAGCAGCTCGTCACCGCCCTCGGCATGGACTGGGACCCGGAGGAGTTCCACGACAGCTACCGGGAGAAGGTCGCCGCCCTGATCACGGCCAAGAAGGCGGCCGAGACGGTCGAGAAGGCCGAACTCCCCGCGGAGCCGACCAACGTGGTGGACCTGACGGAGGCCCTGCGCGCCAGCGTCGAACAGGCCCGCGGCGGTGCCCCCGGACGTCACCGCGGCGGCCGTACGGAGCGGCGCGGCAGCGAGTCGGGGAAGTCCGCCCTGGCCTCGCTCACCAAGGCCGAGCTGTACGAGAAGGCGGCGTCCGCCGGCATCCGCGGCCGCTCCGGCATGACCCGCGACGAACTGGCCGGGGCCCTGGCCGCCCGCACGGACGAGGCCGCATAGGCCGCCGTGCACCGTGCGCCGTCCCCCCCGCTGTGAGCGGCCGCGGTCGTTTGCCGTAGGGCAGCGGGGGCAGGCGGGGCCACGAGGGCACACCGGAGGGAGGAACCACCCCATGTCGCAGAAGATCCGAGAGATCATGACGGAGCGGCCGGTCACCACCGCCGTACAGGTGTCGGTGGCCGAGGCCGCGCGCCGCATGCGCGATCAGGACATCGGCGACGTCCTCGTCGTCGACGACGGCCATCTGAAGGGCGTCGTCACCGACCGGGACCTCGTCGTCCGCGTCCTGGCCGAAGGCCGGGAACCGGAGAAGACGACCGTGGCCGAGGTGTGCAGCGAAGTGCTGGTCACCGTCGCCCCGGACGACGACATCGACAAGGCACTCGGCCTGATGCGCACCCACGCGCTGCGCCGGCTGCCCGTCACCGAGAAGGAACGCCCGGTGGGCATCGTCTCCCTGGGCGACCTCGCCATGGACCGCGACGACACGTCCGCACTCGCGGACATCAGCGCGGCCCCTCCCAACTCCTGACACACGACCCAACTCCTGACAAACGACCTCCTGATACACCACGCCCACACACGGCTCCGACCACGCACGATTCCGACCCCGCCCGCCCGGCGCCGTCCCTCGGAGCCCGGCGCAGCAGCCGCACCACAGGTCCTTCCTGGTCGGGGTTGCAGGCGGCGCCGCCCCGGTCACGGGCTGCTCCCCGGGGCGGTCCCGGCGGCCACCTGACCGAGGGTGCGGCCGCTGCGCGCCGAGCGGGCGCGCCGCGGATCGGTGGCGCCGGCCGCGCGGGCACGCCGGTCGGCGTGCTTGACGAGCAGCCAGGCCTCCCGGTCCCCTTCACGGCCGCCGCGGATCCGGGTGAGCGAGTAGCCGCCGTGCAGCTTGCGCCCGTCCAGCCGGAACGAGGCGTGACCCCGTTCCAGGGCGTCGGCGAAGGGGACCTCCCGGCCGGCGCGGTCCGTGGTCAGGTTCCGGTAGGTGCCCTCGTCCCAGACGATGACCGTGCCCGCGCCGTACTCGCCCGGCGCGATCAGCCCCTCGAAGTCGCGGTACTCCAGTGGATGGTCCTCGGTCGGCATGGCCAGCCGCTTGTCGTGCGGGTCGGCCGACGGCCCCTTCGGCACCGCCCAGGACTTCAGCACGCCGTCGACCTCCAGCCGGAAGTCGAAGTGCATGGCGGTCGCGTCGTGGATCTGCACCACGAACGAGGGCGTCCCGCCCGGGCCCGCGGCCGCGGGCCCGCCCTTCGGCTCGTCCGTGCGGGAGAAGTCGCGGCGCCGGCGGTACTCGCTCAGCGCGTCGGTTGCCTCGGGACTCACGGTCCCTCCTCCCGGGTCGGGCCCGGCCGGCGTCTACCCGTTCACAGGGCCAGGATGATGCCGTAGGCGAGGAAGAACAGGGCGACGACGAGGGCGAGCGCGACGATCAGGGCGAGCGGGCAGCCCGCCCAGCCCCGCTTCAGGGGGCGGTACGGACCGGCACCGGTCGCGGTGCTGGCCTCGGCCGGCGGCGTCTCGCCCGGGGGCACGGCGCCGCCCGGCGTCAGTCCCGTGGTCCACCGCGGGTCGGGGTCCGGATTGCTCGGGGAACGGTCTCTGTCCATGTCCGGCGCCTCCCCCCGAAGGGCGCGGCCATGCGCCGCCGGCCCACAGCGTTCGCGGACTCAAGCCGGGGCGCCCCCGTGCCGATGCAGGAGGGGCACCTGTGTTCCCGCAGCCGAACCCCAGGAGCCACTCGTGCCGGAAGCCGGCCCCGGCCTCGACGCCTTCAACGCCGCACTGGACGGACCCGTGTACGTGGTCACGGTCGCCGCCGGCGGCAGGCGGGCCGGGTGCCTGGTCGGGTTCGCCTCGCAGTGCTCGATCTCCCCGCCCCGCTTCGTCGTCTGGCTGTCCACCGCGAACCACACCCACGGGGTCGCGCGCGGTGCCCGGTACCTCACGGTGCACCTGCTGCGCCGGGACCAGCGTCCGCTCGCGGAGCTCTTCGGCGGCCGGACCGGGGACCGCGTGGACAAGTTCGCCCGCACCGGCTGGCGGCCCGGCCTCGAGGGCAGCCCCGTGCTCTCGGACGTGTCCGACTGGTTCACCGGACGCGTCGAGGGCGTGCTCGCGGGCGGTGACCACGACGGGTTCCTGCTGTCACCGGTCGACGCACCCCCTCCGCCGGCTGCCGCCCCGGCCACCGCGGCCGCCGTCCCACCGCTGCGGTACGCCGACGTGCGCGACCTGGACCCCGGCCATCCGGCCTGAGCGGGCCCACCGGCAACCGCGCCGGCCGCGCCGCACCCGTTCTCAACCAGCGGGCGGTGGGAGCGGGAGCCGCAGCGCGGACTCGTTCCGCTCCCAGGCCGCCGTGACGTGCGCGTCGAGGCGCTCCTCCAGCAGGACCGTCGCCGCGCAGCCGAAGGCCGCGTCGGCCTCCAGCCGGGGCTCGTCGGCGAGCAGCCCGCCGATGACCTCGCGGCGCACCACCTGCTCGTGGACGGCGTCGGCCTCGACGTGCTCGGCGTAGAACCGCTCGGCGGCCGGGCCCGCACCGCACCGCCGCATCGCGTGCAGCAGCCGGCGGGACCCCGGCGAGGAGGTGACCTCGACGCAGGCGAAATGTCCCACCAGTGCCCCGCGCAGCGACCGGTGCAGGCCGAACAGCGACATGAGGTTGACCGTGGCGAGCAGCGGGGCCGGAGCGTGCTTCAGGTACCTGCCGTACGCGGGATCGAGGCCGAGGTCGGCCATCAGGTCGGCGAACAGCCGTGCGTGGACGTCCTCGGCGCGCCCGGCACCGAACTCGTCGTACTCGACGGCGACCATGGCGGCCTTGGCCCGGCCGGTCAGACGCGGGACGACCCACAGGTGGGGGTCCGCCTCCTTGAGGTGGTACAGCGAGCGCAGGGCGGCGTACTCGCGCAGCTGCCACAGGGTGCCCCGCCGTTCGAGGTGGTGGCCGGCGCTCCCGCCCGGGCCGGCGGACTCCACCAGCAGGGGGCCGAAGGCCTCCGCGACACTGCCCGGCCCGCCGCGCAGTTCGCCGCGCAGGGCGTCGAGCATCGCGGTCTCCAGGATCCGGCGCAGGCGCAGCAGGTCCGGGTCCCATTCCCGTTCGTCGGCGGCCTCGTGGAAGCCCCGGTAGTGCAGCTCGTACAGCAGGTACAGCGCGAGCTGGAGGTCCTCGCCCCACGGGTCGGCCCGTGCGGCCGTGTCGGGGCAGTACCGGGGCGGCCGCCCCCCCCGCAGGGCGTCCACCACGGCCTGCGACAGCTCTCCGCGCCCCGGCACGAGGGCGGGACCCCGCCCCGTCATGGCGCGCCCCCGTCTCCGGACGGCGCCGCACCGCCCCGGCGGCGCGGGCGGTGACTGGTGTCGCACCAGGGCAGGTTCCGGCTGCGACGGCAGGTGCACACCGCGACGGTGAAGCGGTCCGAGCGGGCGACCGTACCGTCCTCCAGCACGATCTCCACCGGGCCCTCGACCAGGACGGGGCCCTGCGGGACCACGGTCACGCGGCGGGCGGGACACGACGCGGACGCGGAGGACGTCGCTGCGGCCGAAGCCTCGGCCGCGGCTGCGGACGCCGGGGGGCGGTCAGGGTTGCCGGGCACGGATGACCACCAGCTCTTCCCATTCCTCGCCCGCGTCCGCCAGGCCCCGGCCCTCCAGCCAGGCGCGGCGGGAGCGCAGCACCGGACCCCATGGCACGGCCGCGCGCAGCAGGACGCCCGCGCGCAGGCCGGCCCCTTCCAGGAGCCGCACGGTGGCGGGCGGGCCGCACAGGGCGGACTGCACGATCAGGAGCACGCCGCCGGGCCGGAGCACGGCCGGGGCCCACGAGCAGATCCGGTCGATGACCAGCCGCCCGGTCGGCCCGGCGTCCCAGGCGCGGGCGGCGCCGCGGACCGGCGGCCCCGGGTCGGGCGAGGGGACGTACGGCGGATTGGCCAGGACGAGGTCGAACCGCCGACCGTGCGTCCGGGCGGCGAAGTCCCCATGCAACACCCGCACCGGCAGCCGCCGCCGCAGCGCGTTGGCGTACGCGGTGAGCACCGCCGGCCAGGAGACGTCGACCGCGGTGACGCGCGCCCCCCGGCCGGCCGCGAGGAGCGCCAGGGCCCCGGTTCCGGTGCCGACCTCCATCACCGTGGTGTCGGGGCCCAGCTCCTCCCGGTCGAGGGCCGCGGCCAGGAGCCGGGTGTCCGCCTGCGGGCGGTACACCCCCGGCGGGGCGAACAACCGGGGGAGACGGGGAGTAGCCGGGACGACGGGTGGTGCGATGGACTGCGTCATGTCCCCGCGGCTACCCGCACCCCGCCGGGCTACCCCTCGTCCGCCGGATCGCGAGTACCGGGCATGAGGCGCGGGTGACGGGGCAGGCGCCTGCCAGTGGCGTCCGGGCGACCGTCCCGGACCACGTGCTGGGAGGCACCCCATGGGACACGGTGGAGACGCCGTCAAGGAACTCACCGCCGACCACGACGAGGTGAAGGACTACTTCGCCCAACTGCGCACCACCACCGAGGGCGACCGGCGGCGGCAGGTGGCCGACCTGCTGACCATCGAACTCGTCCGCCACTCGGTCGCGGAGGAGCAGTACCTCTACCCGGCGGTGCGCGAGCACCTCGACGGCGGCGACCGGATCGCCGACAAGGAGATCGCCGACCACGCCCGTGCGGAGAAGATGCTCAAGGAGCTGGAGGAACTGGATCCGACCGGCCCCGAGTTCGAGCGGTGCGTGAGCGAACTGCGCACCGAGGTCCTCGCCCACATCAAGGACGAGGAGGAGAACCTCTTCCCCGCCCTGCGGCACAACTGCCCGCAGCAGGACCTGGACGAGCTCGGCGAGCGCATCCGGCGTGCGAAGAAGGTCGCACCGACCCGGCCGCACCCCGGCAGCCCCTCCACCCCGCCCGCCAACAAGCTGCTCGCCCCGGGCCTCGGCCTGGTCGACCGGGCACGCGACCTCGTCACCGGGCGCGGCAAGACGGCCTGAGCCGCCACCGCGCTCCCGTCCACGAACGTACGGAAGGAGAAGCCATGCCCCGCGGCTCTTCCCCGAAGCGGGAACGACAGTACGAACACATCAAGGACTCCGCGTTGGACCGCGGCGAGTCCGAGAAGCGGGCCGAGGAGATCGCCGCCCGCACGGTGAACAAGGAGCGCGCCCGCTCCGGCGAGTCCAAGACCGCCAGCCGCTCCTCCACCCAGGACATGTCCTCGTCCCGGCGCGGTGGACAGCGGTCCCACAGAGGCTCCGAGGGGCCGACGAAGGAGCAGCTGTACAACGAGGCCAAGCAGCGGAACATCAAGGGCCGCTCCCAGATGGACAAGGCCGAGCTGAAGCAGGCCCTGGGCCGTTGACCCGGGCCTGCCGCCACCCGTCTCCTCGCTGACCGCCCCGCGTCAGCGGGAGGCGGCGCCCGGTGCGGCGTTGCGCCAGACCGTCACGTCCAGCGTGAGGTAGGTGCTGGGCGAGCCCTCCGGGGACAGGCCGCGGACCGTGACCAGGCCGATGTGGCCGGTCCCGGTCGTGAGGCACACCTGGCGGCCCGGGCCCAGCCGGTTGACGTAGACGTTCTCCGTGAAGCGGGTCTCGGCGCGGCAGGCGGCGAGGGACCCCTCCTGGCCGGGGTCGAGGAGGGCGAAGGTGCTGCCGGTGCTCTCGGCGTCGAGGTAGCCGCCGGTGTCGTACGAGAGCTCGTACCCCCCGTCCTCGCCCTTCTGCGGGTGTACCGGGTCCTCCCCGAGGGTGAGGTGGTAGCCCGCCGTCAGGTTGATGTTCTTGTAGTCGGCCGGCGTCGGGTCGGGGCGGGCCCCGCTCGCGGAGGGCTTCGCACCGTTCCCCGTACCGGTGGCGCCGTCGGCGGCGCTGCTTCCGCCGGAGGCCGAGGGGCCGCCTCCGGCGTCCTTGCCGTTGACCAGCCCGTACACCACGGCCCCGCCGATGACCGCCGCCGCGATGACCGCGGCCACGGCCGCCTTGCCCCGGCCCTTCGGCTGCTGCCCGTTCCCGGGCTGCGCCGGGAAGGGCGGCTGCGGGGCGAAGTAGCCCGTCTGCGGATGCGCCTGCGGGTGCGCGTGGGGCGGGTGGGCGGGCGGCGGTGCGGGGGAGAACTGCGTGGCCGCGTACGGGTTCACTGCGGGCTGCGGTTGCGGCTGCTGCGGTGCCCGCGGAGGGACCGTCGGCGGCCCGGACACGGGTGGGACCGCGGCCGCCGTCGGGGCGTACGTCGGCCCGCCGGCTGCGGTCGGAGCGTACGCCGGTCCGGACGGCGCGGTCGGCGGATGGGCCGGCATGCCCGGCGCCGTGGCCGCGGGCGCCACCGGGGCGGCCGCTGTCGCGGGCCGGGTGGAGGGCGCCGTGGGCGGCGCGGCCGGGACCGGGGCCGGAGCGGGGATCGGGCCGGGGGCGGCGGATCGGGCGGCGATCTCGGCTGTGACCGCCGCCGGAAGCCAGTCCTCGGCCCGGCGCAGCGAGGTCGCGTCGTTCGCGGACTGGCACAGGGCGATCACCTCGGCGACCGACGGGCGGTCCGCCGGGTCCTTGGCGAGGCAGCGGGTGACGAGCTCGGACAGCCGCGGCGGCACGTCCGACAGGTCGGGCTCCTCGTGCACGATCCGGTAGAGCACCCCGTGCGAGGAGCCCTCGCCGAACGCGGGCGCGCCGGTGGCGGCGTACGCGGCGACCTGGCCCAGCGCGAAGACGTCGGTGGCGGGCCCGACGGCGCGGCCGGCGGCCTGCTCGGGCGCCATGAACGCGGGCGTGCCGACGGCCACCCCGCTGCCGGTGAGGGAGGTCGCGTCGGCGGCGTGCGCGATGCCGAAGTCGATGACGCGCGGCCCGTCGGCGGCCAGCAGGACGTTCGACGGCTTCAGGTCGCGGTGCACGATGCCCGCGCCGTGGATCACCTGGAGCGCCTCCGCGATGCCCGCCACGAGCAGCAGCACGGTCTCGACCGGCAGGGCGCCGTGCGCCGACACGGCCGCGGCGAGGGAGGGCCCCGGCACGTACGCGGTCGCCAGCCACGGGTGCGGCCCGTCGGTGTCGGCGTCGATGACCGGTGCGGTGAACAGGCCCTGGACGCGTTGGGCGGACCGGATCTCCTGGGCGAACCGGCGCCGGAACTCGGGGTCCTCCGCGAACTCCGGCCGGATCACCTTGATCGCTACGGGTCGGCCGCCCGGGGTGTGGGAGAGGTACACCTTGCCCATGCCGCCGGCGCCGAGCCGGGCGCCGATCCGGTACCCGGCCACGGTCGCCGGGTCGTCCGGTCCCAGCGGCTCGAAGTACGCGGCCGGAGCGTCCGCGCGGCCCATGCCGGCTCCGGCGTCCGGATGCTGACCGTTCGTCACCTTGCTCTTCCCCCGTCCTGCCCGTGCGATGCGCACCGCACCCTATCCGAGCCACGACCGTCCGGAACCCCCGAGGCCGCCGCGAACGGGCACTCGTGTGGATCACTCGATAGACTTTCCGGTATGGGCACGGCGTCGAACCTGAGCCTGTACACGGGCGGCCGCGGCTCCGGCCTCATCGGGAAGCAGATCGCGGGGTACCGGGTCGAGCGCATGCTCGGCCGCGGCGGCATGGCCGTCGTCTACAGTGCGAAGGACCTGCGCCTGGACCGCACCGTCGCGCTCAAGCTGATCGCCCCGGAACGGGCCCGCGACGACACCTTCCGGCGCCGCTTCACCCACGAGTCGCGGGTGGCCGCTTCCATCGACCACCCCCACATCGTGCCGATCTACGAGGCGGGCGAGACCGAGGGCGTCCTCTACATCGCCATGCGGTACGTCTCCGGCCTGGACATGCGGGCCCTGCTGGACCGGGAGGGCCCCCTCCCCGTCGCGACCGCCGTGCGCATCGCCGCCCAGGTGGCGTCCGCACTCGACGCGGCCCACGAGCACGACCTGGTCCACCGGGACGTCAAGCCCGGCAACATCCTGGTCGCCGCCGGCACCGACAGCGACCACCCCGAGCACGTCTACCTCACGGACTTCGGGCTGACGAAGAAGTCGCTGTCGCTCACCGGGTTCACCACCGCCGGCGAGTTCGTCGGCACGCTCGACTACATGGCGCCCGAGCAGATCTCCGGCCGGCCGGTGGACGGCAGGTGCGACCTCTACAGCCTGGCCTGCGTGGTCTACGAATCCCTCACCGGCGGGCCGCCCTTCGAGCGCGAGGAGGACGCGGCGCTGCTGTGGGCCCACCAGTACGATCCGCCGCCCCCCGTCACCGAGAAGCGGCCGGACATCGCACCCGCCGCCGACGAGGTCCTGGGCAAGGCCCTGGCGAAGGTGCCCGAGGACCGCTACGACTCCTGCCTGGAGTTCGTGGCCGCCCTGCGCGCCGCCACCGGGACCGCCGCCCGGCACTCGGACCCCGACTCCGGGGCGCTGCGCCGGGCCCCGGAGATCCGGGTGGACGACGATCCGCCGCCGCGGCCCCCGGCCTGGGCCGCCGCGGTGTTCCACGTCCGACCGACCGAATGACCGACCGGTGGGCCGCCGGCGGTGGCGTGGGGCGGCCGGCTTTCCGCTCGCGGCGCCGTCACAGTCCCATGGAGACGGCCAGGCGGGTCATCTCCGCCGTGGTGTTGATGCCCAGCTTGGCGCGGATGCGGCGCAGGTAGGCGTCGACCGTGTGCTTCGAGAGCCCCATGTTGCGGGCCGTCTGCAGGTAGGTGCAGCCGGAGGCGATGTGGCGCAGGGCCTCCTGCTCGCGCGGGGCCAGCGTGGTGGTGGCGGTTTCGGCGGCCGGGGCGGTCGGGGCGGTCAGGGTGAGGCTCATGGGATTTCCTCCGACGAATCGGTTCGGTCATCACTGCTCACACCCTCGGAAGCAGGGGATCTATACCTGAATGTCGGTATTTGTCCCTGCTCAAAAGACTGACCGCGCGACGTCATGGCCGTGTCCGTCGACTGTCACAGGCGTGTCACAGGGCACTTCCGTCCCGTTTCACCCGTGTTTGCGCGGTGCGCAGTGGCCGGCGGGCGCCCGCGGTACGCCGCCCCGCGACGCCCTCAGAACCCGGCGAGGGACTGCTCGGCCCAGATCGTCTTGCCGATGGGGGCGGGCCGGGTTCCCCAGCGCTGGGCGAGCTGGGCGACCAGCAGCAGGCCCCGCCCTCCCTCGTCGAAGGTCCGGGCCCGCCGCATGTGCGGGGCGGTGCTGCTGGAGTCGGAGACCTCGCAGATCAGCGTGCTGTTCTGGTGGATCAGCCGCAGCTGGATGGGCGGCTGGCCGTAGCGGATGGCGTTGGTGACCAGCTCGCTGACCAGCAGCTCCGTGACGAAGGAGGCCTCCTCCAGCCCCCAGGCCGTCAGCTGGTCCGTGGTGAACCGGCGGGCCTGGCCCACGACGGAAGGGTCCGACGACAGGTCCCAGACGACGACCTGGTCGGCGTGCAGGGCCCGGGTCCGGGCGACGAGCAGGGCGACGTCGTCGTCGGGAGGGTGGGTCAGCAGGGCGGTCAGAACGCGGTCGCAGACCGTGTCCAGCGTGGCGGCCGGCCGGTAGAGGGCCGCGAGCATGCTGTCCAGGGCCTCGTCGATGTCCCGGTCCCGGGTCTGGAGCAGCCCGTCGGTGTACAGGGCGATGACGCTGCCCTCGGGGAGTTCCGCCTCGACCGTCTCGAAGGGCAGTCCCCCCAGCCCCAGTGGCGGGCCGGCCGGTACGTCGATGAGGTACACCGAGCCCTCCGGGGAGACGACGGCCGGCGGGGGGTGGCCGGCCCGGGCGAGGGTGCAGCGCCGGGTCACCGGGTCGTAGACCACGTACAGGCAGGTGGTGCCGATGCCCCCGGCGGCCTCCCCGCCGGGGTCCTCGTCGCCCTCGTCCGCGGACAGGTGGATGATCAGGTCGTCGAGGTGGGTGAGGAGCTCGTCGGGCGGCAGGTCGACGTCGGCGAGGGTGCGCACGGCGGTGCGCAGCCGGCCCATGGTGGCGGCCGCCCGCATGCCGTGCCCGACGACGTCGCCCACGACCAGCGCCACCCGCGCCCCGGAGAGCGGGATCACGTCGAACCAGTCGCCGCCCACGCCGGCCTCGGTGCCGGCGGGCAGGTAGCGGGAGGCGATCTCCAGCGCAGCCTGCTCGGGCAGCGAGTGCGGGAGCAGGCTGCGCTGCAGGGTCATGGTGGTGGTGTGCTCGCGGGGGTGCCGGCCCGCGTCGTGGATGCCGGCGGCCGCCCGGTGCCCCAGTTCCTCGGCCAGCCACAGGTCCTCCGGCTGGAAGGGCTCCCGGTGCAGCTGGCGGCCGAAGAGGGCCACGCCGAGCGTGGTGTCTCCCGCCCGCATCGGCACCACCATCATGGAGTGGGTCCCGTACTCGCCGATCCAGGCCGCCCCGGCGTCCTGCTCCGCCCACCGGACGACGGCCGGATCGCCCGCCCCGTACACGGCGCCGCGCCCCGCGGCCAGGCACTCGGCGGGCGGCGACAGCGGTGGGTACACGGTCGTCTCCCCGATCGCCACCCGGGACTGCGGACCCCCCTCCAGGACCGACCGCACCGCGGTGCGGCTGACCGTGACCGGCCCCGCCCCCGGTACGGAGGACGGCTCGTCCCCGCGCGGGAGCGGTTCGAGGAGGTCGACGACCGCGAAGTCGGCGAGCCGGGGGACGGCGACGTCCACCAGTTCCTGTGCGGTGCGGGCGCTGTCCAGGGTCGTGCCGATGTGGGCGGCGACATCGGCCGGCAGGTGGAGGTGCTCCCGGACGCCCTTCCCCGACCCGGGCCGGTCGTGCGCGGCCAGGCAGACGGCGCGCACCCGGCCGTCCGCGTCCCGCAGCGGGGCCAGCGAGGCCGCCCAGCCGTGCTCCGTCCCGGCGGCCGTGGGACGGATGAACTCCTCCACGTACTGCGGCTCCCCGGTCTCCAGTACGAGCCGCATCCGCCGCTCGGTCTCGTCGCTCACCGGATCCGGAGCGATCTCCGGCAGCCGCAGGCCGTGCATCTCGGCCTCGGTGAGGGACAGCGTGCGCTCCATGCCGTCGTTCGCCCGTACCAGCCGCAGTTCCGCATCGAAGATCGCCAGGAAGCAGGGGGACTGGGTGAACGCCCACTCCTTCAGCTCCTTGAGCGGCTCGCCCGCGGGCGCGGCCGCCCCGCTCGGCACGGCGGAGACCACGAACCACTTGGCGGTCCCGCCGCTCGACGTCCAGCGGTGCGCGAGCAGCCCCGGCTCCAGGCGGCGGCCGTCCCGGTGCCGCAGCCCGACCGTGCCGCTCCACCGCTCCTGGCCCGGAGCGATCCGCCGTACGGTGTCGGCGGCGGCGTCGGCGAGCAGCCGTTCGGCGGACAGCCCCACGATCTCGGACGGCGCGTAGCCGAGCAGTCGGGTGGCACCCTCGCTCCACTCCGTCACGATGCCCTGCTCGTTGATGGTGGCCGTGGCCGTGTACGCCCGCTGAGGGGAGGCGTCCGTCTTCTCCGGCCGCTCACCGGGAGAGGTGGGAAGTTGCTCCATCGCCGCTCACTCGCCCTCGCTCGTTCCGCTACCGGAGCCCCACGGAGAACTGCACGGCCACGGGCCCCACAGACAAGCATGATCCAGCGGGCCGGGGAGCACCAACGCAGTCCCGCCCGCACCGGCGCGCCGCCGGCCGGCGGCCGGACGCACCGCGCGTCCTTCCGCGGCGGCGATCGTACGGAAACCGCGGACGCCGGAGGGGTCCGGCCCCCTCCGGCGTCCGCGGTGCGTGCCCGTGTGCGCGCCCGCGCGGATCAGTCGCGGCCGCCGCCCGTGGCGGTCGCGTCACCGCTGACGGCGGTCGCGGAACCGCTGTTGATGGCGTCGGCGGTCGCGCTCCCGGTCGTCGCATTGCCCGTCGTGATCGTGCACCTGCCGATGCACGTGCCCACGCCGGTGTTGGCGGGGCCGGTGGTGGCGGTGCCGCCGAGGGTGTTGTTCTCGGCCGTGGCGGCGCCGCTGTTCGCGGTGGCGTTGGCGGTGGTGGTGCCGCCGTCGGTGCCGCTCCCGGCCCGCGCACCCTCCTGGACCGCGGTCATCGCCTTGACCGCGCCGGTGGCCACGACGTCGTCGCTCACGGCGGTGTTGACACTGTCGCCGCAGAGACCGGTGCACAGGCTGTGGGCGCCGGCGCCGACGGAGGTGTTGGTGCTGCTGCCGCAGAGGCCCGTGCACTCGTCGTACGCGCCCACCCCCACGGAGGTGCTGGTGCTGCCCCGGCACAGGCCCTTGCACGTGCCGGAGGCCCCGTCGCCCACGGCCGTGTTGGTGCTGTCGTGGCAGAGGCCGGTGCAGGAACCGGAGGTGGCGGCGCCCGCGGCGGTGTTGGTGCTGCCGTGGCAGAGGCCGGTGCACCCCCCTGGGGTGAGGACGGTGGCGTAGTACGGGGCTGCGGGTGCGGCCGTCGCGGTCGCCGGCAGCACCACGCCGCCGGTCAGTGCCACGGAAGCCGCGGCCAGCACGATACGACGGGTCCAGGAACGCGCTTTCATCGGAAATTCTCCGGGGTTCGGGTGCGAAGTCTTCGCCTGCGGCCGAGCGGGTGGGCGCTGGGGCTTCGGTCGGATGCGTCCGGGGGTGATGCAGACACCGGGGAGATCCCCCGGGGGCTTTTGCGAGGTGACGTTAGCGTGTGGATCATGCCGCGAGCCGGATCTCGCGCGGTGCGGCGTGTTCGCCGCGAGTTCCGGCATCCGGCTCGACCGCCGCGGGCCGGTCACCCCGTGGCGGCCGCCGTTTATCAAGATCGGTGATGGCGGTCAAGACACGTATTCAAGTGGCGTGACGCTTCTTCGCTCGCCGGGTTTATTGGAAGTACGCCCCACCGGGAACCCCCGGAGGAAACGGAACCGGGAGAAGGTCCCGGAACCATCCAGCGGGGTACTTGTGAAAAACCCTACTATTGAGTGGAGAATTCTGATGTTCGAGCGTTTTTGGACCCGTCGTATCGTTCTGGCCGGCGCTTCCGTGGCCCTGGTGGGTGGCGGTATCGCCCTCCCGGCGACGGCGATGGCCGCTCCGGCGGCCGCCCCGCAGCAGGTCGCGAAGTTCGTGCAGGACAGTGCCGACGGCATCGGCACCAGTGGCGACGCGACCGCGGACAACACCACCGTCGGCGGTACCGCCACCACCGGCACCGCCAATTCGGGGGTGGGCAGCTGCAAGGGCAAGTGCACGATCACCACCGGCAACGCCAGGAGTGGTGACGCGAGCGCCGACGCCATCAACACGGGTGACGCCACCGCGGTGACCGGCGACGCCTCGGGCAAGGGCGGAACCGTCACCAAGCAGGTGCTGAAGAAGCAGCTGAAGGAGGACCTGAAGGCGAAGCTCGGCAAGTGAGGCCCCACCCGCCCCACGGCCCCCGGGACCCCGTCCCGGAGAGCTGCCCCCTACACCGTGCCCCGGAGAGGACTGGCCTCTCCGGGGCACGGCCGTGCGCCCCCGCGCCGCCCCGCGACACGCCGGACCTTTTATTGCGGCCCCGGATCCGCATTATCAAGATCTGTTGTGGTGGTCAAGTCGCGTGTTCCAGTGGCGTGACGGGTATGTGCGCGGCTGGTTTATTGGAAGTACGCCCTCACCGGAACTCCCGGAGGAAGGGCGGCCCATAACCCCCTTTCCTTATATGAGTGGAGAATTCTGATGTTCGAGCGTTTTTGGAACCGTCGTATTGTTCTGGCCGGTGCCTCCGTGGCTCTCGTGGGTGGCGGCATCGCCCTTCCGGCGACGGCGATGGCCGCTCCGGTGGCCGCCCCGCAGCAGGTGGCGTCGTTCGTGCAGGACAGTGCCGACGGGATCGGTACGAGCGGTGACGCGAGGGCCGAGAACACGACGGTCGGCGGTGAGGCCAGGACCGGCGCCGCCAACTCGGGTGTGGCCAACTGCAACGGCGGCTGCGACATCCGCACCGGCGATGCCAGGAGCGGTAACGCGAGTGCCGACGCGATCAACCAGGGCGACTCGACCGCGGTGACCGGGGACGCCGCGGGCACGGGTGGCACGGTGACCAAGCAGGAGCTCATCAAGCAGGACCTCAAGCAGAACCTGAAGGACCTGATCAAGGCGAAGATCGGCAATTGAGATCGAGGCGGTGTCGCACGGAAACCACGGACGCCGGAGAGGCCATCGCCTCTCCGGCGTCCGGTCTTTCGCGCGAGGTCGTTATTGCTGCTGCTGCTGCTGCTGCTGCTGCTGCTGCTGCTGCTGCTGCTGCTGCTGCTGCTGCTGCTCCCGCTCGTGCTGCCGCTCCTGCGTCCCGTCGCCGGGCGGCTTGACCTCGGACTTGGGCGCCGGAGGCTCGGAGCGGACGCGCTCCGTCACCTTCGGCTCGGGCTCCGCGGGCGACGGGCCCCGGGGCGTCACGGGCGCGGCCGGCGACGCAGGGAGCGGGGCCGCCGTCTTGACGGGCCGGGGCTCCGGGGGCTCCGGGGTCTCCGGCTTTTCGGGTTCCTTGCGCACCGCAGGCGGGGACTCCGGGGGTACGGGCGCCGGTTCCTTGGACTCGGGGGCCTTCGACTCGGGGGCCTTCGTTTTCGGTGCTCTCGTTTTCGGTGCTCTCGTTTTCGGGGCCTTTGATTTCGGGGTCTTCGTCTCCGGTGCCGGGGACTCCGGGGTGAGCGGTGCCGGTGTTTTCGTCCTGGGGGGCTTCGAGGCCGGAGCCTTCGTCCTGGGGGGCTTCGAGGCCGGAGCCTTCGTCTTGGGGGCCTTCGTCACCGGCTTCTTCGTCTCGGGGGGTTTCGTGGCCGGGGTGCGGGTGGTCGGAGGCTTGATGCCGGGCGGCTTCGTGGTCGGAGGCTTGGTGCCGGGCGGCTTCGTGGTCGGAGGCTTGGTGCCAGGCGGCTTCGTGGTCGGAGGCTTGGCGCCGGGCGGCTTCGTGCCCGGTGACCTGGTACCCGGCGGCTTTGTGCCCGGCGACCTGGTGCCGGGGTTCAGCGTGGCCGGCGACCGGGTGAACGGTGACTTGGTGAAGGGCGACTTCGTGAACGGCGACTTCGTCGGCGGCGGCGGCAGCGGCCAGTGCCGCGGCGGGGGGTGGGTCTTCGCGTCGCGGCGGCCGTGGTCGCCGGAGTGCCGCTTGACCCAGTTCTTTTCCTTCACGTCGAGGATGACGAAGGTCTTGACCGCCGCGGGCGCGCGGTTGACGACCACGACGTTCTGCGGCTGGTATCCGGACCAGGTGGTCCCCTTCTGCTTGGGCGTGCCCTTCTGGGCGACCGCCCTGGCCAGCGGATTCCCGCAGGCGCAGCGCACCTTCGGCTCCCCGTGGGCGTCGACGAGGACGGCCGTGCCGGACTGGAGCACCGACTGGTAGCTCGTCGCGGTGCCGTTGCTGTAGCCGTGGTTGGTGACACGGGTGTCCGAGCGCAGTTGCATGGGCGTCAACGAACGCAGGTATCCGGGGACCGCGGCCGGCTGGATGTTCAGCGCGGAGGCGAACGCGTTGTTCCTGGCCGGGGCGGCGCTCAGGTAGCGGATCTGCTTCTCCACGTCACAGGACGCACGGTTGCGGGTTCCGCCGTACAAGCCGGGCTCCGTACCCGACACGCTGCGCAGGGTACCGGCCTGGGTGGGCGCGTCCGCCGGCGCGGCGGCCGGCACCGCGTTCGTCGTGTTCGCCGTGGACGGGGTGAACGGATCCGGCCCGGTATCGCTCGTCGGCTGCAGGATGACCTCGCCGGCCTGCGCGGGGCCGCCGCTCGGGCGGGTGAGTACGACGGCCAGGACCACCGCGATGGCAATGGCGCTGGTGATCGCCGCGATCCGGGGCACGGACCGCCACCAGGGGCGCCCCCCTTCGCCACCCGGGCCACCCGGGCCACCGGGCCCACCGGGCCCCCTGGGCGGTCCCGACGGCGGGGGCGGTGGCGGAGGCCGGGACGGCGGGCCGGAAGGAGGGCCGGAAGGCGGGCCGGACGGGCGGCCGGAAAGGGGCCCGGAAGGCGGGCCCGTGGGGTGCTCGGACCGCGGTTCGGAACTCACGTTCTCCCCTTCCCGCCGGGATCGGGACGCGTGACGTGAAAGCGCGTGACCGCTCGGGCCATGTGGCCCTGCCACCGGCGCCGGGCCCGCAGCCAGCGCCGCGGGCCCGGTTTCACACCGTTAGCCCTCATTGTGCGCTCCGGTCCTGCCCGATCCGCAAGCGGACGGCCCCGCCCCCCCTGTCCCGGACGGCGCATGCACGGACATCCGCGGCGCGCAACCCGGCGGTGCCCGCACGGCCCGCCGCTGATCGTGCAGTGGGATTTGAGCGGGCCTCCAGGACCCCTGGTGAATCTCGAGTGACTTCTTACCCGCCGTCGAGGAGACACCATGGACGACTTCGAGGAACCGCTCTGGCGTGAACTCTGCGAGTGGCGCGACGCCGGCGGCGGACCGGACTTCCCGTACGAGGCCGTGATCCGCCACCTGCGCGCCGTCGGCAAGCACTTCCTGGCGCCCCGGATCCTGGAGGCCCTGGCGGAATGCCGGGACGTGCTGTCCGCGCAGACGCCGCAGACGTCCGGCGCCACCGGCGACACCGGTTCCGCTACGACCCTCGCCCGCTTCCTCGACGTGGTCCTGGACAAGTTCGACGACCGCTACGACTACCCCAGCTACACGGCCCTGCCGCTGCTGCGCCGGTTCGGGTCGCAGGCGCCCGGCGACTGGGAGTCCCTGCGCCGCCGCCGGGACCGTACGGTCCTGCTGCTGCTCGCGGACCTGATCGGCTTCGAACGCCGGGTCCTGGACGGCCGACCCGCCGACCCGCAGGGCATGCTCCCCACGCCCCTGCTGCTGAACAAGCGGCTGCGGCTCGCCGCCCGCGTGATGGAGCCGGCCGCCCTGCGCGTCCTCGACGGGGCAGTCGACCCCGTCTCGGTCGCCACGACCCCCGGCCGCACCCCGGCCGGGGAGCTGGCCGACGCGGTGCTCGCCACCGCGACCGACGAGGAGCGGCTGGTGCTGCTCGCCAGCGTCCAGCCCGTCTACGTCCTGCACGACGAGTACCTGTTCCTGCGCGTCCTTCAGGCGTTCGAGGCCACCTTCACCTTCATGTCCGCGACGTTGGACGCCGCTGTGGGCGTCCTGCGCGGCGAGCGGCCCGCCGAGGCGGCCGTGCTCATCGCCTCCGTCGCCGACGTGCTGCGCGAGTCCCTGCCGCTGTTCTCGCTGCTGGCCACCATGCAGCCCGAGTCGTTCCAGGTGTTCCGGCAGTACACGGACGGCGCCAGCGCCATCCAGTCCGAGGGCTACAAGACCTTCGAGTCGTACTGCTCCACCCCCGCCCGAGCACGGCTCGACTCGCCCGCGTTTACCTCCGTACCGGGCGTGCGCGACGAGGTGCTCGCCGGGCGGGAGACCGTCCAGGGCACTTGGGAGGACGTGATCTCCATCGGCTGGCTGTCCGAACCGGACGCAGCCGCCGTACGCGCCGCCGCCCAGCAGCTCGAAGCGGTGCACCAGCGGTGGAAGCAGACCCACTACCGACTCGCCGTGCGGATGATCGGCCACCGGACCGGCACCGGCTCCACCGAGGGCGTGCCGTACCTGGCGTCGGTGATACGCAACCGGCTCTTCCCCGCCATGGAGACCGCCCCGGACACCGCCCCGGAAAACGTCCCGGCGGCCGACCTCGAACCCGCCCTGGAGCAGCAGTCCGCCGCCGGCTGACCGCGATCTTCGAACCGAAGGACACCGAAGCCCATGAGCAAGCGCGCCACGACCGGACGACCGGGGGCCGCCCGCCGCGCACTGAACCCGTCGGCGGACGACCGCCTGCTGGTCTACGAGTACGACCGGGGCAGCAACTACGAGGAGGACACCCGGCTCACCACCGCGCTGGACGCGCTCCTCCCCGAGGACCGGCTCGTCCACCCCGACCAGCGGCTGTTCCAGTCCGTGCACCTCATCACCGAGTACGCCTGGGCGGCGATGCACTTCGAGATGGTCCGCGCGGTCGGCCTCGTCGACGAGGGCGACCACCTCCTCGCCGCGCAGGTCCTGGAGCGGGCGGCCTCCCTCGGCCGGATCCCGGTGCAGGCACTGAACACCCTGGTGGAGTACCTGCCGCAGACGGCCCTGCTCACCATGCGCGACACGTTCCCGGAGAACACCACGGGGCTGGACTCCCCGGGCTCCCGGAACCTGCGCCGCGCCGCGCAGCCGCTGTGGCGGGCGTTCACCCGGGCGCTGGACCGGGCGGGCCTCACCCTGGAGGACCTGATCTCCGCCCAGGGCCGCACCGCCCGCCCCACCGAGGGCGAGCGCGACGCGGTCGAACTGGCCCTCGTCCGGCAGGGCCTGATGCGCCTCGACGGCGCGGTCGGTGACTGGAAGCAACTCCACCTGCGCCTCGTATGGGGCCAGCTGGGCGGCCACCCGGAGAGCGAGCCGTACACCGCGGCCGGGCCGTCCGCCGCCGGGCCGCGCTCCGCCGGCGCCCCCGGCTGCCCCGTACGGCAGCCGACCAGCCTGCGCGGCGAGTCCACGCTCTCCCTGCGCAAGATGGCCGAACGCACGCTGTTTCCGCAGCTGTGGGAGTCCGTGGACGCCATCTTCCGACGTTTCGTACCCGCCGACGCGGCGTCCTGACCCCGAGGAGTTCCCACCATGACATCCACGCTTCCCACCGACGGCACCACGGCGGACCTGGCGGCGCGCGTGCGCACCGCCTGGGCCCGGGGCCTGGGCCACGACGAGTTCCACGACGACGAGCACTTCTTCGAGGTCGGCGGCCACTCCATGTGCGCCGTGCGGATCGTGCGCGCCCTGAAGACCGAGCTCGGCATACCGCTGACCGTGCGCGACTTCTTCGCCCACCCCACCGTCGCCGGACTGGCCCTCCACCTCACCGACCGCGCCGCGGCGGCCGGCGACGGCACGGCCCGCGCGGAGGCCGGAGCGTGACCGCCGCCTCCTCCGCACAGCTGGAGATCTGGCTCGCGGACCGCTGCGAACCCGAGACCGGCCGCTACAACATCCCGTTCGCCCTGGAATTCCGCGGCCGCCTCGACGAGCGGGCCCTGCGCGCGGCCCTCGCCGACGTCCTGCTGCGGCACCCGGCACTCGCCGGCCGGTTCGACACCCGGGACGGCGCGCTCCTGCACCTCGCCGAGCCGAACGCCACCGTACCGCTGCACATCACCGTCCGCCCCGGCCCGTACGACCGCCGGGCGGCCCTCGAAGGCGCCTCGCGCGCCGCCGAACGGCCCCTCGACCCCGGCACCGCACCCCTGCTGCGCGCCGAGGTGCTGCGCCACGACGACGCCTCCCTGGTCTCCCTGACGGTCCACCACATCGTGGCCGACGGCCGGTCCGTGGACGTCCTCACCGAGGACCTGCTCCGCGCCTACCGCAGCCGCTGCGCCGACCGCGACCCGGGCTTCGACCCGGTGCCGGTGCCCGCCCCGAGCCAGGCCACCGCCCTCGACCCGTACTGGGCGGAGCTCCTCGGGGGCGAGCCCGCGCTGCTCGCCCCCCTGCCCGACCTGGTGCGCCCCGAGAACGGGCTGCGCGGCCCGGCCGGCTGGACCGAGCGCACCCTGACCGCCGAGCGGCTGGCGGACCTGCGCTCCCTGGCCGCCCGGGAGGGCGTCAGCCCCGCCATGGTGCTGCTCGCCGTGTGGAGCCTGCTGCTGCACGCCTGGTCCGGGGAGGACGACGGCGTGCTCGGCATGCCGTTCGCCGGCCGTGACGAGCCGGGCACCGAGGACGCCGTCGGGCTGTTCACCCGCGTGCTGCCCGTCCGTACCGTGCACGACGCGGCCCGCCCGTTCGGCGACCACGCCGCCGCCCTCGCCGAGCAGGTCCTCGCGTCGATGGAGGCGCACGCCGAGGCCGGCGACCCGCCGCCCGGCTCCACCCCGCTCTACTCGGCGGTCTTCCTGCACCAGCCGCAGCCCGCCGCGGCCTGGCAGGTGCCGGACGCCGAGGTCCGGCTGCTGCACCCGCAGACCGCCGTCGCCAAGTACGACCTGGCGTTCGCCGCCGTCGAGGCCGCGGACCGGCTCGTCCTGCGCATCGACCACGACCTGGCGGTCCACACCTCCGCCACGGCCGAGCTCATGGCCGAGCAGATCGACCGTATGCTCCAGACCGCGCTGTGGCCCGGCGCCACCTGCCGCGACCTGCTGGCCTCCCTCGCCGCGGCGCAGACCCCGGCCGCCGCGCACACCGCACCGTCCGCCCCGCCGTCCGCGGCCACCGTCCCCGCGCTCGTCCTGGAGCAGGCCCGCCGGGACCCGGACGCGACCGCGATCGTCCACAACGGCCTCCGGCTCAGCTACGGCGAACTCGTCCGCGACGCCGCCAGGATGGCGCACTGGCTGCGCATCCAGGGCGTGCGCACCGACGACGTGGTCGCCCTGCTGCTGCGCCCCGGCGCGGACACGGTGACGACGATGCTCGCCGTCGGCCTCGCCGGTGCCGCCTACCTGCCGCTCGACCCCGCCTACCCCGACGCCCAGCTGCAGATGGTGATCGGCGACGCCCGACCCCGCCTGCTCGTCGCCGAGGCCGACGAGGCGCACCGGGTCACCGGGCTGCCCGTGCACACCCCGCAGGACCTCCGGCGTGCCGCCACCCCGCTGCCGGTCCGTGCACCGGAGACCTCGGCCGGCCCGGACACGGCGTTCAACGTGCTCTACACCTCCGGCTCCACGGGCCGCCCCAAGGGCGTGGTCCTGCACCACGGCGGCGTGCTGCGGATGATGCACCGCCCCGAGTTCCTGCCGCTCGGCCCCGACGACGTCCTCTCGCACCTGTCGCCGCTCAACTTCGACGGCGCCACGTACGAGATCTGGGGCGCCCTCACGCACGGCGCGACCCTGGCCGTCCTCGACAAGGAGCTCGTCCTCAGCCCGCGCGAACTGCGCACCGCCCTGCGCGAACTCGCGGTCACCACCCTGCTGGTCACCACACCGCTGCTGAACCGGCTCATCGAGGACACCCCCGACCTGCTGCAGTCGCTGCGCCGCGTCTACTTCGGCGGCGAGATCATCTCCGTTCCGCACGTCGAGAAGGCGCTGCGCTGGGCCCCGCCCGGGACCCTGCTGCACAGCTACGGCCCCACCGAGAACTCCTTCACCTCCTCCTGGTACCCCATCGAGGAGGTCGAGGACGGCGCGCGCACCGTCCCGATCGGCCGCGCCGTGCCCGACACGAGCCTCCACGTCGTGCTGGAGGGAACCCTGACCCCGGCCCCGCCGTACGTCCCCGGCGAGCTGCTGCTCGGCGGCACCGGCGTGGCCCGCGGCTACCTCGGCGACCCCCGGCGCACCGCGGAGCGGTTCGTGCCGGACCCCTTCGGCGACGAGCCGGGCGGGCGGATGTACCGCACCGGCGACCGGGTGCGCTGGACCGCGGACGGACAACTGGAGTTCATCGGCCGCGCCGACAACCAGGTGAAGATCCGTAGCCAGCGCGTGGAGCTCGGCGAGGTCGAATCGGCCCTGCGGGCGCACCCGGAGGTGCGCGGCGCGTTCGTCACCACGCGGATCAACGGCAGGGGCGAGAAGGAGATCGTCGGGTACGCCGTCCTGGAGCGGGCCGCCGCGCTGGACTCCGTACGGGCCCACCTGCGGGGCGTGCTCCCGCAGTTCGCGGTGCCCTCGCACCTGCTGGTCCTCGACGAGCTGCCGCTGACCCCGAACGGCAAGATCGACCGCAAGCGGCTCCCGGCACCCGCCGACACGGCCGGGGCCGCGCCCGCCGCCGCACCGGCGCCCCTCCCGGAGCCCGGGCCCGCTCCGCTGCGCGGGACCGCCGCGACGACCGGCGGCGTCACGGACGCGGTGCTGAGGGCGTGGCGCGAGGTACTGCCCGGGCGCGCCTTCGGACCGGAGACCAACTTCTTCGAGGCGGGCGGCCACTCGCTGCTCCTCGTCAAGCTCCAGGACGCACTGGAGGCCGCCACCGGCACCGCCCCGCGCGTCGCCGACCTCATGCGGCACACCACCGTCCGTGCCCAGGCCCGGCTCATCGGGGGCGCCGCCGCCGACGAGGAGCGGTCCGACGCCGCCGTCCCGCCGCGGGCGGCGGTCCGGGAAGCCGCCGACGACGACCTGATCGCCGTGGTCGGCATGGGCGCGCGGTTCGCCGGCGCTCCCGACCTGGACGCCTTCTGGGACAACCTCGCGGCCGGCCGCGACTGCTTCAGCGAGGGACCGGGCCCGGTCGTCACCGAACTGGCGGACGGCACCCGCAGGGTGGCCCGCTGGGGCATGCCGGCCGACGGCACCGGCTACGACGCCGGGCTCCTCGGCTTCACCGCCGAGGACGTGGCGGCCGGCGACCCGCAGCAGGGCGTCCTGCACGAAGTGCTGTGGGCGGCCGTCGAGGACGCGTCCCTGCGGCTGTCCGACATCGCCCACCGCACCAGCCTGTACGCCGGCTGCCCCCGGTTCGTCCGCACCGACGGCGAGGCCCGCGTCGACGACATCGTCAACGCCGACCCGACGTTCGCCGCCTCCCGGTTCGCCTACCTGCACGACCTGTGGGGCGAGGCGCTCATGCTGGACACCGCCTGCTCCACGGGCCTGTACGCCGTCCACCTGGCCTGCCGCGCACTGCTGCGCGGCGAGAGCGACTACGCCCTGGCCGGCGCCGTCTCGCTCGACGGCTCGTCCGACGGCTCCTACACCTTCCGTCCCGGCCTGCTGTACGCCGACGACGGCGTGTGCCGGCCGTTCGACCGGCGGGCCTCGGGCACCGTCGGCGGCTTCGGCGCGGGCGCGCTCCTGCTGCGCCGGCTCTCCGACGCCGAACGGGACGGGGACCCGATCCACGCGGTGATCCGCGGCAGCGCCGTCAACAACGACGGCCGCGCCCGGGTCGGCTACTCCGCGCCGGGCGTGGAGGGCCAGGCCCGCGTCATCGGCCGGGCCCTCGCCGCGGCCGGCGTCACCGGCGCCGACATCGGCTACGTCGAGGCGCACGGCACCGGCACCCGGCTCGGCGACGCGATCGAGGCGACCGCCCTCGGCGAGGCCCTGGGCACAGAGGGACCCGGTGTCGCCGTCGGCTCCGTGAAGGCGTCGATCGGCCACTGCAACACGGCCGCCGGCATCGCCGGCCTCATCAAGACCGTCCTCGCCGTGCACCACGGCGTACTGCCCGGCACACCGAACACGGGCGAGCCGATCGACGAACTCACCGGCCGGTTCAGCCTGCTGCCCGAGAGCCGGGCCTGGCAGGCCGCCGCGGGCCGGCCGCGCACCGCGGGCGTCAGCTCGTTCGGCGTCGGCGGCACGAACGCGCACGTGGTCGTCCAGGAATACGCAGCGGAAAGGGCGTGAGCGCCAACATGAGCACGACATTCCTGACGGGTGCCGACGCGCCGCGCGTCCTCGCCCTGTCGGCCCGGGACGAGGAGGCCGTAGCCGCCTCCTGCGAGCGGCTCGCCGCCCTGCTCGCGGCGGACCCGTCGCTCCGGCCGGACGACCTGGCCGCCACCCTCGCACACGGCCGGGAGCGGTTCGCCGCACGCCGAGCCGTCACCGGCACCGACGCCGCCGGGCTCGCGGCCGCACTGCGGGACGCGGCCCGGGACACCCGGCCGACCGAGCCCGCGGGCACCCTGGTCCTCGACCTCGGTGACGGCTCGGCGGCGGCCGGGGGCACCCCCGAGCTGCCGCAGGTCACCGAGGCCGTCGCACTGGCCGAGGCCCTCGAACTGCCCGCCGGCGCCGACCGGTCCGCCGCCCGCACCGCCGCCGTGCTCCACGGCACCGGCGCGTGGCTCGCCGCCCGGGGCCTGCGCCCCGCCGCCGTCCGCGGCCGGGGACCCGGCGCGGCCGCCGCCGCGGCCCTGCTCGGCGCACTGCCCCTGGCGGACGCGCTGCGCGCCGCCGCCACCGGCAGCCCGGTCCCGGCCGGGGCAGGGGCAGGGGCAGGGACCGCGGAAGCCGCGGGGACCGCCCTGGTCGTCCGCCTCGCCGCCGCCGGCGAGGGGCGCGGCGAAGGAACCGGCACCGAGCTGTACCTGGACCCGTCCTCCGCCCGCTCCCACGCCGAACTGCTCGCCGCCCTGTGGCGGCGGGGCGTCGACGTCGACTGCTCGCTCGACCGCGCGGGCCGGCGCGTACGCCTGCCCGGCTACCCGTTCCGGCGCTCCGGCCCGGTCACCGGCCCGGCCGCCGACCTCCGCCCGCTCACCCCGCACGAGCAGCGCTGGCTCTTCCACGACCTCGTCCGCCGCGGCAGCGCCGCCGAGCACGCACAGTGCGCCACGGCCGTCCTGCCCGGGCGCCTGCCCGAGCGGGCCGCCGCCGACGCCGCCCTCGCCGCGCTCCAGCAGCGCCACCCGGCGCTGCGCACCGTCTTCACGCAGCACGGCGGCCGCTGGTTCGCCCGTACCGCCCAGACGCCCGTCCCGGTGACCCTGCTCGGCCCGGACGAGCGGGACGAGGCACGCGCTCGAGTTCGGCACGCCACAGTCGAGGAGTCCTTCGCCGTGGCCGACGCCCCGCTCGTGCGCTGCGCGCTCGCTCCGGCGCAGGACGGCTGGGCCGTGGCACTCGCCGTGTACGCCCCGGTCGCCGGGGCCGCGTCCGCGGACGAACTCCTCACCGAATGGGCCGAGCTGGCCGGAGCCTCCCTCCGCCCGGCCGCCGCCACCCTCTGACACTCCGTCCCGCCACCGAAAGGACCGCCATGACCGCCGTACAGGACCACCTCACCACCCCGCAGATCCCCGCCGACTGGGCCGGCGCCGCCCCCGCCCCGATGGGCGTCGACCAGGCCTACAACGGCTACGTGGCCGGCACCGTCGTCAACGCCCTCGACCGGCTCGGCATCTGGGACAGGCTCGCCGCCAACCCGCTCCTCGACCTGCGCGCCCTCGCCGCCGAGACCGGACCCGCCGTCCGCGAGCGCGTCCTGCGCGAGATCGTCCGCGCCGCCGCCACCTGCGGCTGGCTCCGCCTCCAGGACGGCGGCGACACCGCACTGCTGACCAGCGCGGGCCAGGAGATGCTCCGCATGCGCGGCTACTTCACCTGGGGCGTCGGCGGCTACAACGAGGTGTTCGCTCAGGCCCACCGGATCGCGACGGGCGAGGCGGAGTTCGGCACCGACGTGCTGCGCGACGAGGCGATGGTGGCCCTCGGCTCCGGCCAGAACGACCGCTCCTTCATGGCCGGGACCCTCGACGACGTCCTCGCCGACGTGGACTTCTCCGTCCTCGCCGACCTCGGCAGCGGCATCTCCGCCCGGGTCTCCCGCGTCGTCGGCGAGCGGCCCGGCACCCGCGGCCTGGGCCTGGACATCAGCGGCCCGGCCACCGAGCTCGGCCACCGCACCATCGCCGAGGCCGGCCTCGCCGACCGCGTCCAGGCGATCCAGACCGACGTCCTCGACGTCTGCCACCGGGCCGCGCACCGCGACAAGCTGGCCGAGGTCGACACGGTCATGAGCTTCTTCCTGCTGCACGACCTGCTCGCCGACCCCGCGACCCGCCCGCAGACGTTCACGCGCATGCGCGAGGCGTTCCCCGCGGCCCGCACCTTCGTCCTCGCCGACACGATGCTGCGCCCCGACTCCGAGAACTCCGCCTCCCTGCCGGTGTTCTCCCTCGGCTACGAGCTCGCGCACGCCCTCATGGGCGTACCGCTGCACACCAAGGAGACGTACGAGGAGCTGTTCGCCGCCGCCGGCCTGGTGCCGCGCCGCGTCGTCCCCTTCGGCACCCCCCACTCGTGGCTGTACGTGCTGGAGGCCTGCTGATGCGCAACCCCCTCGCGGTACTCGGGGAGTTCTCCCTCCGCACCCGGACGGTGCTCGCGGTCAACGCCGTCAACTCCTTCGGCGGCGGCCTGGTACTGCCCTTCCTGTGGATCTACCTGAGCGACGTGCGCGGGCTGCCCGCATGGGTGCCCGCCGTGACGCTCGCCCTCCAGGCCGCCACCGCGGTGGCCGGGGGTCTGCTGTGGGGCGCGGTGCTCGACCGGTTCGCGCCCCGCACCACCGTCCCGCTGGTCATGGCGGTGGCGGGCGTCGGCACCGCCCTGTACGCGCAGGCGGACGGGGTCGCCACCGCCCTGGCCGCGGCGCTCGTCTACGGCCTCGGCATCAGCGGGGTGGGCACGGCCATGCGCTTCCTGTACGCGGGGGCCGCCTCCGCGCGGGAGCGTTCGCTTGCCTACTCCGCGGACTACGCCGTGTTCAACGCGATGACCGGGGTCGGCGTGCTCGTCGGCGGGGCAGTGGCCGCACTGGACGCCGGGTCGCGGGCGGCCCGGTTCGCCGCCCTGTACCTCGCCGACGGCGCGACCTTCCTGCTCGCCGGGGCGGCCCTGCTCTGGCTGCTGCCCAAGGCCCTCGGGGCCGACGGCGAGGACGACGGCTCCGGCGCGGAGCCGAAGCAGCGGGCCGGCTACCGCGACGTGCTGACCCAGCGCCACATCGGCGCGCTGCTCGCCGCCCTGGCCGTCTGCTCGCTCGTCTCGTACGGGCAGTTCCGCTCCGGCCTGCCCGGCTACCTCACCCAGGGCGGCGCCCTCGGACCGGAGGGCATCTCCGGAGCCTTCGCCGTCAACATTCTCGTCGCCGTCGGCGCACAGTTCCTGCTTGCCGAGCGCATCCAGACCGTCCGCCGCAGCACGGTCCTCGCCGTCTCCGGCGGCGTCTGGGCGCTGGCCTGGGCCCTGGTCCTGCTCGCCGGGCTGCAGAGCGGCGGCACCGCGCTCGGCCTCGCGCTGGCCGGCGTCGTGCTGCTGTCGGTGGGCGAGGCCCTGGTCTTCCCCGTCGTGACCTCCCTGCTCAACGACCTGGCGGAGGAGAACGTCCGCGGCCGGGTCAACGCCCTGCTGTCCGTGGCGGTCTCGACCGGCTCCGTCGCCGGCCCCGCACTCGCCGGCGCGCTGCTGCCCTGGGCGGACGGCCTCGGCCTGATGGCCGCCCTCATCGCCGGCTGCGCCGGCGTCGTGGCCGTGGCCGTGCGCCTGCGGACGACGCTCACCGCCCGGGCGGACCTCCCCGCACCGGAGGAGGAGGCCCCGCAGGAAGCGTCCGGTTCCGACGCCCCCGCCCCGGCCGCCGCGGCCGCCGTCCCGGCCGCCGCGTGATCCGAACATCCCACCCCCTGCCCTGACGAGGTCCCGTACACCATGAAGCACTGGCCGCTCACCGGCATCAGCGTCCGCACGTCCCGCATCGAACTGCGCTGGCCCACCCCCGAGGACCTGGACGCCCTCGCGGACCGGGCCGTCGAGGGGGTGCACGCCCCCGGGTTCATGCCGTTCTTCTCGCAGTGGACGGACGGCAGCCCCGAGGAGGTCGCCCGGCGCGTGCTCCAGCGCCACTGGAACGCCATGGCCTCCTGGACGCCGGAGGACTGGACGCTGTACCTCGTCGTCGTCCACGACGGCGAGGTGATCGGCTCGCAGAGCCTGGGCGCCCGGGACTTCGGCGTCACCCGGGAGGTGCTGCTGACCTCCTGGCTGTCCCTGAGCCGGCAGGGCGAGGGCCTCGGTGGGCACGCCCGGGCGGCCGCCCTGGAGCTCGCGTTCACCGGGCTCGGCGCCGAGCAGGCGTTCTCCGTCGTGCGCCGGGGCAACGAGGCCTCGCAGGGGGTGTGCCGCAAGTTCGGCTTCGAGCACGACGGCAGCCAGGTCAACGCCGTCCGCGGCGAGCAGGTGGTCAGCGACCGCTTCCGGCTCGGCCGCGAACGCTGGCTCGCCCACCGCACCGTCGAGGCCGAGGTGACCGGCACCCGGTCCGCGCTGCCGCTGTTCGGCCTGCCGGCCACGCCCGCCACGCCCGCCGCGCCCGCGGCACCTGCCGGGCCCGTCGCCCGGGGAGGCGTCGCCGTCCCCCGTACGCCCCTGGCCAGCGTGCTGTCCGGCGTGCGGTACGCCGAGGAATCCGACCAGCCCGCGGCGTAGCCGGTACCCCATTCCTCCCCCCCCGCACCCCCCGCACCCCCCGCACCCCCGCACCCCGCGCATCCCCGCGCATCCCCGGCACCACCGGAGCCGCCCGCCGCCCGGGCGGCTCCCGTTCACCGTTCCCCGGAGAGGAAAGAACCGCCATGCCCGAGCGCCCCGTCATCGTCGTCGTCTACGACAAGGGCTCCGCGTCCGTCATCGACATCATCGACGGCCTGGCGCCGCTCGGCAGCCCCGTGCTGGCCCTGTGGCCCTCCGAACACACCGACGACGTCGGTCCGCTGGCGGAGGAACTCGCCCCCGTGGTCCGGCTCGACGCCCAGGACCACGACGCCTCGGCCGCGCTGCTGCGCGCCCACGCGCCGCACGCCATCCTCACGTTCAGCGAGACCAAGCTGGCCGTCACCGCCGAGCTCGCCGAACGGCTCGGCCTGCCCTACCACACCCCGGCCACCGTGGAGCTGCTCCGCGACAAGTACGCCCAGCGCAGCCGGCTGCGCGAGCACGGCGTCGACTCGGTGCGCTCGTACCGCCTGACCCGCCCGGAGGACTGGACCGGGGCCCTCACCGCCGTGGGCCTCCCGGCCGTGCTCAAGCCGTCGAGCGGCCAGGGCAGCCGCAGCACCCACCTCGTCGAGGACGCGCAGGAGGGCGCCGAGCTGGCGCGGCTGCTGCTGACCGGACCGGACGCGGAGACCTCCCTGGTCCTGGAGGAGTACCTCACCGGCCGGGACAGCGCACCGTACGGCGACTACGTCTCGGTGGAGTCCGCCGTCAGCGGAGGGCGGATCTCGCACTGGGCGGTCACCGGCAAGTTCCCGCTGGCGCCCCCGTTCCGCGAGGTCGGCAACCTGCGCCCGGCCGTCCTGCCCGAGGACGAGCGGGCCGCGGCCCTGGACACCGTCACGGCGGCCCTGCAGGCCCTCGACATCACCACCGGCGTCAGTCACACCGAGCTCAAGCTCACCCCGGACGGCCCGCGGATCATCGAGGTCAACGGCCGGCTGGGCGGCTGGCAGACCCAGCTGGCCCGGCTGTCCGGCGAACTGCGCCCCGTCGAACTCGCCGGCCGGGTCGCCCTCGGCGAGGACGTCTCACACGTGCAGGCCGACGAGCGCCGGGTCGTCTTCTCGTGGTGCGTGCCCGCACCGCCCGACGGCGGCACCTACCGCGCCGTGCACGGCCTGCGGGCCGTACTGGCCCTGGAGGGCGTGGAGAACGTCATCATCCCGCACTCCACCGGCGACCGGCTCCCTGCCGGGGTGCACTCCAGCGAACTGGCCTGGGTGGAGGCCGTGGCACCCGACCACGACGCGATGTTCCGGCTCGTCGACCAGGTCCTGGCCGTCCTGTCCTTCACGGTCGAGGGGCCGGACGGGCAGCCGCACACCGTCGCCGCGGGCAGTCAGGCCCTGCCGGTCTCCTGACGTCCCGCGGACTCCAGCGCCGCTCGAGCGGGATCGGCCAGGCTCAGCCCACCGAGAGACCGAACCCGAACAAGGAGTGGCGTCCGTGGCAACCGCCGAGATCCGCACCGACGTACCGAAGTTCCTGCCGGTCGCCGGCCACCACGATCCCGCCCCCTTCTATCTGACGGCGGACATGTTCGGCGGTGTGCCGGTGCAGATCGCGGGCGGGCCCATCGACCACCTGGTGGGCCGCCCCGTCGCCGACCCGCACCGGCACGAGGTCGCCGAGATCTACTTCCTCGTCTCGCCCCGCCCCGGCGGCGCCCGCATCGAGGTGACCGTCGACGGGGAGACCCACGAGCTGTCGTCCCCGGCCCTGCTGCACGTGCCCGCCGGCGCCGAGCACCGCTTCCTCACCCTGGAGGCCGAGCCCGGCAGCTACTGCTTCGGCGTGCTGCTGGGGGACGCCGCGTGAGCACCACCGTGAGCCCTGCCGCGACCGGCGCCGGCCCCGCCCGGCTGCACCTGAGCGAGAACCCCTTCGGCTGCAGCCCCGCCGCGCTGCGGGCCGCCCGCGAGGCCCTCGACCCCACCGCCCGGTACCCCGACCCGGCCCGCACCGACGTCGCCGCGGCCATCGCCGCACACGCCGGCGTCGACCGGACCCAGGTCGCCGTCGCCAACGGCAGCGACGAACTCGTCCTCCTGGCCGCCCTCGCCCTCGGCGACCGCGACCGCCCGGGCGTCACCACCGCCGGGACCTTCCCCGGCTACCGCATCTGCCTGAACACGGTGGGCCGCGGCTGCGAGGAGGTCCCCCTCGACGGCGGTCGCACCGATGCCGGGGCCGTGGCGGCCGCCATGGACCGCGCGGGCATCGCCTACCTGTGCCACCCGCACAACCCGAGCGGGGCCGTCCTCGACAGGGCCGCGTTCGACCTGCTGGTCGAGCGGGCCGCGGCGACGGGCACCCCGCTGGTGGTCGACGAGGCCTACCTCGAGTTCGCCCCCGCCGGCACCCCGCAGGTCCTCGACTACCTGGACGGCGGCGCCCCGCTGCTGTCGCTGCGGACCCTGTCCAAGGCGTACGGCCTCGCCGCACTGCGCATCGGGTACGCCGTCGGCAGGGCCGACCTCGTCGCCCGGCTGCACGCGGTCCAGGGCACCATGCCGTTCAGCGTCAACGCCGTCGCCCAGGCCGCCGCCGTCGCGGCCCTCGCCGACCAGGACCACCTGGCCGACGTGGTCCGCCGCAACGACCGGCGCCGCGACTGGTTCCGGGACGAACTGCGCCGGCGGGGGCGGCAGTCGCTGCCCACCACCACCAACTTCGTCGCCGTGCCGGTGTCGGACCCGGCGGCCGCCGAGCGGCTGCTCGCCGAGGAGTACGGGATCCTCGTCCGCGACGCGGGCCGGTTCGGCTTCGCCGGGCACCTGCGCATCTCCCTCGGCCCCGAGGACGCCCTCGTCCGGGTCCTCGACGCCCTCGACGTCATCGACCCGGTCGGCGCCCCCGCCGAGGACCCCCGCCCGTTCGCGGCCGCCGGGGCCCCGTCCGCCCGCTGACCATGGCCGACCGCCGGCGGCGGACCGGCGGCACCGCACTACCAGGAGGACTCCCAGTGACGCACGCCGTCATCATCAACACCCGCGAGCAGTACGCCGTGTGGCCCAGCGCGAACGACCTGCCCGCCGGCTGGCAGAGCACCGGCTGGACCGGCACCGAGCAGGCGTGCCTGGACCGCATCGCCGAACTGTGGACCGACGGCCGACCCGCCCCCGTCCGCGAGGCCGCCGCCGAGGACGCCGCCCGTCCCGCGCTCCAGCTGCTGGCGACCGCCCGGCTGTGGCTGCGCGAGGTGCTGCCCGCGGAGGCCCGCCAGATCACGGCCGGCGAGTCCGCAGGGCTCGACTGGCTGGGCGGCGCCCCCAGCGCCGAGACGCAGATCGCGTCGAAGATGCTCGTCCGGGCCGCCGACGCGGGCCTGCACCAGCCCGGCTGGGGCATGTACCTGCTGGTACGGGCCGAGGACGCCCGGGTCGTCGGCGCGATGGGCTTCCACGGCCCGCCGTCCGACGGGTCCGCCGAGATCGGCTTCGACCTCGCCGAGCCGGCCCGCGGCCAGGGGTACGCCACGGAGGCCCTGGCGGAGCTGGCCGCGTGGACCCTGCGCCAGGACGGCGTCGACACCGTCATCGCCACGACCACCGAGGACAACGCCGCCTCGCAGCGCGTCATGGAACGGGCCGGCTTCTCCCTGCTGCCCGGGCGCGACGCCGAGGGACTGCTCGTCTACCGCCTCCCCCACTGACCGACGGCCCACCGAGGAACCGCGAGACCCGAGAGAACCGAGAGAACTGAGGAACATGGTGTCCCGTTCACTGCGCGCCGAGGCCGTCCCCGCGGACACCGTCGCCGAACCCCTGCCGCAGCCGTACGCCTACCGCCGCCACGAGGCCGTCGAACCCGACTGGCGGCGTTTCCCCGGCTGGCGCGACGTCACCGAAGAGCAGTGGCGCGACCCGCAGTGGCAGCGCGCCCACTGCGTCAAGGGCGTGCGGGAGCTGCACGCGGTGGCCGGGTCCGGGCTCGACGAGGCGTTCTACGCCGACCTCGAGGCCGACCAGCGCGAACACGCCACGATGCCGGTCCTGCTGCCGCCGCACGTGCTGAACACGATGGCGCCCCACGCCCCCGTCGAGACCGCCGCCTGGTACGAGGACCCGGTCCGCCGGTACATGCTGCCGGTGGCCTCCGACCGGCACCCGCTGTGGCCCAGCCACCCGCTCGCCTCCCGGGACTCGCTGCACGAGGCCGAGATGTGGGCGGTGGAGGGCCTCACCCACCGCTACCCGACGAAGGTGCTCGCCGAGCTGGTGACCACCTGCCCCCAGTACTGCGGGCACTGCACCCGGATGGACCTCGTCGGCACGTCCACCCCGCAGATCACCAAGTACCGCTTCGTCCTGCGGCCCGCGGACCGGCTGGACCGCATGATCGACTACCTCCGCGCCACGCCGACCGTCCGCGACGTCGTCGTCTCCGGCGGCGACGTCGCCAACGTGCCCTGGCCGCGGCTGGAGGCCTTCGTCGGCCGGCTGCTGGACCTGGACTCGGTCCGCGACATCCGGCTCGCCAGCAAGGGCCTGATCGGGCTGCCCCAGCACTGGATGGCACCCCAGGTCCTCGACGGGGTCGCCCGGCTGTCCGCCCGCGCCCGCGAGCGCGGCGTGTCCCTGGCCCTGCACACCCACGCCAACGCGGCCCAGCAGGTCACCCCGCTGGTCGCCGAGGCCTCCCGGGCGCTGCTGGACGCCGGCCTGCGCGACGTGCGCAACCAGGGCGTCCTGCTGAACGGCGTGAACACCACGCCCGAGGCCCTGCTCGACCTGTGCTTCGCCCTGCTCGACTCGGCCGGCGTCATGCCGTACTACTTCTACCTCTGCGACATGATCCCGGGCGCCGAGCACTGGCGGGTGCCGCTGTCCCGCGCCCAGGCGCTGCAGCGCTCGATCATGGGCTACCTGCCCGGGTTCGCCACGCCGCGCGTGGTCTGCGACGTACCGTACGTGGGCAAGCGCTGGGTGGACCAGGCCGACGGCTACGACCGCGAGCGCGGCATCTCGTACTGGACGAAGAACTACCGCACGACGGCCGACCAGGACGACCCGGCGGCTCTGGACCGGGTGCACCACTACTACGACCCGGTGCAGACCCTGCCCGAGTCGGGGCAGGCGTGGTGGACCAGCTGCCAGAACCTGATCGGCGGGGCGTCATGACGTCCGCTGCGACGCGCACCCCCTCGCCGTTCGGACTCCACCGGGTACTGGAGCCCGCCGGTGTCCTGCCCCAGGCCGCCCTGCGGCTCGACACCGACCCGCGGATCGCGCCGGACGAGGTCCGCATCGACGTCACCTGCCTGAACCTGGACGCGGCCTCCTTCCGGCAGCTGCGCGAGGCCCACGGCGGGGACGGCGACGCCGTCCGACGCGCGGTGTGCGACCTCGTCAGGGACCGGGGCAAGATGCACAACCCCGTGACCGGCTCCGGCGGCATGCTGATCGGCACCGTCGCCGCCGCCGGGCCGCAGTCGCCGCTCGGCCTGCGCCCCGGCGACCGGGTCGCCACCCTGGTGTCGCTCACCCTGACGCCCCTGGAGATCACCGACGGGCTGCGCGACTGGGACGGCCTCGGCGAGCGGGTCCCGGCCCGCGGCCACGCCATCCTCTTCGGCCGGTCCGTCGCCGCCGTCCTGCCGGACGACCTGCCCGACGAACTCGCCCTGTCCGTCCTGGACGTGTGCGGCGCGCCGGCCCTGACCGCCCGCGTCGTCGAGTCGTACGCCCGGTCCGGTACCGCGCCCTCGGTGCTGGTGCTCGGCGCGTCGGGCAAGTCCGGGTCGCTGTCGCTGGCGGCGGCCCGCCGCGCGGGCGCCGGCCGGCTCGTCGGCGTGGTCCCCGACGCCGCGGAAGAGGCCGCGCTGCGCGCCTCCGGGCTCGCCGACGAGGTCGTACGGGCCGACGCGCGCGACGCGCTCGCCCTGCACGCGCAGCTGGAGGAGCACGGCGGCCCGGCCGACATCACCGTCGTGTGCACGGACGTCGGCGGCTGCGAGCACGCGGCGGTACTGGCCACCCGCGACGGCGGCTCGGTCGTGTTCTTCTCCATGGCCACGTCGTTCAGCGCGGCGGCGCTCGGCGCCGAGGGCCTGGCCGGCGACGTCACCCTGCTGATCGGCAACGGCTACCAGCCGGGTCACAGCGACCTCGCCCTCGACCTGGTCCGCGAAGTCCCCGGCGTACGCGACCTGTTCGACCGTACGGCCCGGAACGCGGGGAACGGAGCCGCACGATGACCGCCCCCGTCGAGGCCCCTGCCGCCGCCGAGGTTCCCGCCCCCGTCCTCGCCCCGGTGTCCGCGGCCGCGCCGGACGCCCCGACCGCGCCGGACGCCCCGACCGCGCCGGCCCGCGCAGGCCGGCCCGCGCCGGACGTTCCCGTGCCGCCCGCCTCCGCGAAGCTGGGCCTGGACCCGCGCACGGTCGAGCGGGCCCGGGAACTCGCGGCCCGCGCCGGCCGCCCCGTCGTGGAACTCGCCCGCTCGCACACCACGGTGTCCGTCGAGCGCGCCACCCTGCGCCTGGCCGGGCTGGACGGCGCCGACCCGGAAGGCATTCCGTGGGTCAACCGGCTCGTCGACACCGTCGCCGACGCCGTCGGCCTGGAGCACGGCGTGTGCCTGCCGGTGTGGGACGCCCTGAGCACCGGCCGCTACCGGGACCTGACCGACCTCGCCGCCCACGCCGCCGCCCGCACCGTCTCCTTCCGGATCCCGGAGGGCGCGCAGGCCGAGGCGGCGGCCCGCGCCGCCCACGCCGCGGTCGCCCGCGGCATCGCCACCATCGACGCCCGCCGCTCCGAACGAACCCGCCTGGCAGGGGAGTTGGGCAACCCTCCCGCGCCCTGGATCTACCTGATCGTGGCCACCGGCGACATCTACGAGGACATCCGCCAGGCCCAGGCGGCGGCCCGCGGCGGAGCCGACGTGATCGCGGTGATCCGCTCCACGGGCCAGTCGCTCCTCGACTACGTTCCGGAGGGCGCGACCCGCGAAGGGTACGCCGGCACCTACGCCACGCGCGAGAACTTCCGGCTGATGCGCGCCGCCCTCGACGAGGTCTCCGCCGAACTGGGCCGCTACGTACGGCTCACCAACTACGCGTCCGGGCTGTGCATGCCGGAGATCGCCGCCCTGGCCGGTCTCGAACGCCTCGACATGATGCTCAACGACTCGATGTACGGAATCCTCTTCCGCGACATCAATCCGGTGCGCACCTTCGTCGACCAGCGGTTCTCCCGGCAGCTGCACGCCCGCGCCGGCATCCTCATCAACACCGGCGAGGACAACTACCTCACGACCGCCGACGCCGTCGACGCCGCCCACACCGTGACGGCCAGCCAGCTGCTCAACGAGTACTTCGCCAAGGAGGCCGGCCTGCCCGACGGCCAGCTCGGCCTCGGCCACGCCTTCGAGATCGACCCGGACCGGCCGGAGTCCTTCCGGTTGGAGCTCGCCCACGCGCTGCTGGCCCGCGAGCTGTTCCCGGACGCACCGCTGAAGTGGATGCCGCCGACCCGGCACATGACCGGTGACGTCTTCCGCGGCTACCTCCTCAACGGCTTCTTCAACCTGGCCGGGGCGCTCACCGGGCAGAGCATCCTGCTGGTCGGGATGATGACGGAGGCCGTCGTCACCCCGTTCCTGTCCGACCGCGACCTGGCCCTGCAGAACGTCCGCTACGTCCTCGGCGCGGCCGGCTCGCTGGCCGAGGACTTCCGCCCCGCCCCGGACGGTTTCATCACCCGACGCGCCCACCACGTGCTCGACGAGGCCGTCGACCTGCTGGCGCGCATCTGCGACGACGGACTGCTGGACGCCATCGGGCGCGGCACCTTCGGCGGGATGCGGCGGCCCGCGGACGGCGGGCGCGGCGCGGACGGCGTGTTCCGCCGCGCTCCCGGCTACCGCAACCCGGCCGCCGACATCCTGGAAGGAACCGAGGCCCCATGAACACGGCCCCCCGGACCACCGGCACGGTCCGCCCGTACGGCGACACCACCGACGACGGCATGGTGCAGCTGTCCTTCACCCTGCCCCTGCCGCACGGCCCGCGCGCCGAGGGCGCCGCGCTGCAACTCGCCCGCCGCATGGGGATGGAGCGCCCGCTGCTCGTCCACAGCAAGGCCGTCGGCGGCACCGACTTCAGCTTCTTCGTCGTGTACGGGGCCGTGACGCACGCCGTGGACCTCGCCGAGGTGCAGGTGACCGAGCGCGACTACCCGCTGCTGTCCGCCAAGGAGGCGGACGCGGCGATCGGCGACGGGCTCGGCCGCAAACTCGTCGTGATCGGCGCCTGCATCGGCACGGACGCGCACACGGTCGGCATCGACGCGATCCTCAACATCAAGGGGTTCGCGGGCGAGAAGGGCCTCGAGTACTACAAGTCGATGCGCGTGCTCAACCTGGGCGCGCAGGTGCCGGTCGACGAACTGGTGCGCCGGGCGCGCACCGAGCGGGCGGACGCGGTCCTCGTCTCGCAGGCGGTCACCCAGCGGGACGCCCACCTCACCAACGTGCGCGAGCTCAGCGCGGAACTGCGGGCCGAGTTCGCGGACCACGAGCGGCCGCTGCTGGTCGTGGGCGGCCCCCGCTTCGACGCCTCCTCGGCCGCCACGCTGGGCGCCGACCGGATCTTCGGCCGCGGCACCACCCCGGGGGACGTGGCGAGCTACCTGGTGCACGCCCTGGTCCCGGCCGGGTCCCCGGGTCCCGCGCCGGTACCCGCCGCCGTCCTGGAGGGCGTCGTCTGACGCCCCCTGCGCCCCCGTGTCCGCCCGCAACGTCCAGCTGGAGAATCCGATGAACAGCCCCCTCGGTGACGGCGCGCCGCCCGCCCCGTCCGGGACCGCCGACCGCATCGACACCCGGTTCGCCGGGGCCGCCGCCCTCGCCGCCGCCCGTACCGCCACCTGCGACGCCGACGGGTCCCTGACCTACGGGGAACTGGACGGCCTCGCCGACGAGATCGCACACCACCTCGACGGCCGCACCGGCCCCGGCCGGCTCGTCGCGCTGCGCGCCGCCCGCAGCCGGTACGCCCCCGGCGCGGTCCTCGGCATCCTGCGCTCCGGCGCCGCGTACCTGCCGGTCGACCCCAACTACCCGCAGGCCCGCCAGGAGTACCTGCTCGGGGACTCCGGCACCGAACTGGTGCTGTCCGACAGCGGCCTGCTGGCGGACGAGACCCCGATCGCCGAGGTGGGCCCCTTCGTCCTGGCGAGCCGCGGCGCGTCCCGCGCGGACGGCTCCGCCGCCCCGCAGCTGCCCGCCGACACGGCGTACGTCATCTACACCTCGGGCTCCACCGGCAACCCCAAGGGCTGCATGGTCGGCCACGCCCAGGTCCTCGCCCTGATGGACGCGGCCGTACCGCTGCTCGGCACCGGCGCGGACGACGTGTGGACCCTGTTCCACTCGCTGAGCTTCGACTTCAGCGTCTGGGAGCTGTGGGGGCCGCTGCTGTACGGCGGCCGGCTGGTCGTCGTCGACAAGGAGGCGGCGACGGACCCGCTGGAGTTCGCCCGCCTGCTGGCCGCCCGGAACGTCAGCGTGCTGAACCAGGTGCCGTCCGCGTTCGGGAACCTCGTGGCCGAGGCCGTCGCCGAGCAGGTCCGCCTCCCCGACCTGCGCCGCGTCGTCTTCGGCGGCGAGGCGCTGGTCCCCGCGGACGTGCAGCGCTGGTGGGCCGCAGGGATCGCCCCGGACGCTCTGCTGATCAACATGTACGGGATCACCGAGACCACGGTCCACGTCACGTACTGCCCGCTGACCCCCGAGACCCTCGCGGGGGCCGTACCCGGCCGGACGCCGATCGGCCGTCCGCTGACGCACCTCACGGTCACGCTGCGCGACGCCGAGGGCCGGCCCGTGCCGGCCGGCGAGCCGGGCGAGATGTGCGTCGGCGGTACCGGCGTCAGCCACGGCTACCTGGAGCGCCCCGACCTCACCGCGGCCCGCTTCGTCGACGCCGGGGACGGCTCCGGCCGGTACTACCGCAGCGGCGACTGGGCGGTCGCCGACGGCGAGGGCCTGCTCCACTACGCCGGCCGCCAGGACGGCCAGGTCAAGCTGCGCGGCTTCCGCATCGAGCTGGGCGAGATCGAGTCGGCGCTGCGCGACCTGCCCGGCGTGTCGGGTGCGGCCTGTCTGGTGACCCTGGACGGCCACGGTGACCAGGCGCTGACCGCGTACGTCGTCGCGGACCCCGGCACCGTACGGGCGGCCGCGGTCCGCACGGCGCTCGCCGAGCGACTTCCGGGCCACATGGTGCCCCAGCACGTCCGTCACCTGGACCGCCTCCCGGTGACCCCGCACGGCAAGCTCGACCGCGCGGCGCTGGCCGCGTGACCCACGGCCGCCGAGGGGCGGTCGAGCCGCGGGCTGGCCGGCGCGGGCCCCGCCACCTTTGACTTCCTGGACAGGTGTCCATATATTCAAGACACCTGTCCAGGAAGTTTGTCGAGTGGCCGCGCGCTGCGCGGTGCGGGGGAGTGGCT
The DNA here is from genome assembly GCF_055564695.1 of Streptomyces sp. NPDC029014. Taxonomy (NCBI): domain Bacteria; kingdom Bacillati; phylum Actinomycetota; class Actinomycetes; order Kitasatosporales; family Streptomycetaceae; genus Streptomyces; species Streptomyces sp. NPDC029014. The sequence goes on along the minus strand of NZ_JBVHVT010000005.1, from coordinate 18,831 downwards.
GAGCCGATGGAGACGACCGCGACCGTGCTCGTGGCCCTCGTGGCCCTGTTGCACGCGTACATCCTGGTGCTGGAGATGTTCCTGTGGGAGCGCGCGCCCGGGCGCAAGCTCTCCGGCTTCGACGCCGACCTGGCCCGCGCCACCGCCCCGCTCGCCGCGAACCAGGGCCTCTACAACGGCTTCCTGGCGGCCGGCCTGCTCTGGGGCCTCTTCGCCGCCGACCCGACCGGCTTTCAGGTTCGGGTCTTCTTCCTCGGCTGCGTGGTGGTCGCCGGGGTCTACGGCGCCCTCACCGCCAACCGGCGCATCCTGATCGCCCAGGCGCTGCCGGGTGCGCTGGCGCTCGCAGCCGTCCTGCTCGCCGGGTGACCGCGGTGTCCGAGGACCCCCGTACCGAGCGGACCCGGGCCAAGCTGCGCCGGGCCCTGCTGGAGGAGTGCGCGAGCGGCCCGCTGGACAAGGTCGGCGTCGCCGCGCTGGTGCGCCGGGCCGGTGTCGGCCGCGCCACGTTCTACGTCCACTACGCCGATCTGGAGGCGCTCGCCGTCGACGCCTGCGCCGAGATCGTCCGCGAAGCCGTGGGCGCCCTGCACGCCTGGCGCGGCGTCCCCGACCCGGCGAGCCCGCCGCCCGCCCTGGTCGATTTCTTCGAGGGGATCCCCCCGCACGCCGGGCTCTACCGGGAGTTGCTCCGCCCCGGTGGCGGCGGTCCGCTGGGCCTCGTCCTCCACCGCGACCTGCGCGCCCGCAGCCGGGACGAGCGTGCGCTGGCCGGCGCGCCGGAGCCCGAACTGGTCGCCTCGGCCGTGGCCGCCGCCTTCGCCGGGGTGCTCGCCGACTGGCTGCACGGAGCCATCGGGGCGACCCCGGCCGAGATCGCCGGGAGGGTCTGGCGCCTGCTGATCAGCCTCCACCGGACGCCGCTGCCCTGACCTTCCGTTTGACGGGTCGCTCGGGAGCCCGATTATAGTGAACGGCGTTCACGTGAACGCCGTTCACTAATGTGCGGGATTCCCGAGAGGACACCCCCATGCCCCTTGACGTGATCGTCGTCGGAGCCGGCCCGACCGGGCTGCTGCTCGCCTGCGAACTGGCCCTCGCCGGAGTGCGCACCCGGATCGTCGAGCGCCGCGAGCACCCGCAGCCCCATTCCCGGGCCCTGACCCTCCACCCGCGCAGCGTCGAACTGTTCGACCTGCGCGGCATCGCCCCCCGCTTCCTCGCCCCCGGTCGGCCGGTGCCCGGCTGGCACTTCGCGGGCCTGAACACCCGGCTCGACTTCACCGCACTCGACACCCGGCACCCCTACACCCTCTTCCTCGCCCAGGCCCGCACCGAAGCCCTGCTGGAGGAGCGGGCCCGTGAGCTGGGCGTCGACCTCCGGCGCGGGCACACCGTCACCGCAGTGCGCCAGGACGCCACCGGCGCCGAGGTCGACGTACGCGGCCCCGACGGCGCAGCGGAAACACTGCGGGCGGCCTACGTCGTCGGCTGCGACGGCGCCCGCAGCCCCGTCCGCGAGGCCGCCGGAATCGGCTTCCCCGGCACCGACGAGACCCTCACCGGCATCCTCGGCGACTTCGAGGCCCTCGACACCGACGATCCGGCGCTGCGCCGGGCCCGGGAGCGCGGGCTGATCGTCGCCCCCGTCGAGGACGGCGTCACCCGGCTGGTCCTCGTCGACCCCGCCCGGATGCGGATCCCCTCCCGCGAGCCGGTGACCCTGGAGGAGTTCCGCGCCTCGCTGACCGACTACTGCGGCTCCGACTGCGGCGTGGGCGGGCCCCGCTGGCTGTCCCGCTTCGGCAACGCCACCCGGATCGCCGAGCGCTACCGCTCCGGCCGGATCCTGCTCGCCGGCGACGCCGCCCACATCCACTTCCCCGCGGGCGGCCAGGGCCTGAACACCGGCCTCCAGGACGCCATGAACCTCGGCTGGAAACTGGCCGCCGAGATCCACGGCTGGGCCCCGCCCGGACTGCTCGACAGCTACGACGCCGAGCGCCGGCCCGCCGGCCGGGCCGTCACCGAGAACACCCAGGTCCAGAACCTGCTGCTGGAACTCGTCCTGGTCGAGCAGTACGCACGGCCCGCCGCGGCCCTGCGCGCCCTCCTCGACGAACTCCTGACCCTTCCGGACGTCAACCACCGCCTCGCCGGCCGCGTCTCCGCCCTCCACACCGCATACCCGGCAGCCGGCCCCGGCTCCGGCTCCGGCTCCGGCGACGCCGACGCCGCCCCGGGCGCCCCGGCGGGCCGGCGGATGCCGGACATCGGCCTGACGACCGACGCCGCGGGAGCCGGCCGGGCCTACGAACTGCTCCACGACGGCCGCTTCGTCGTCCTGCACCTGGCCGCCGCCGAAGGACTGCCGACCCGGGGCTGGGCGGGCCACGTCCGCACCGTGACCGCGACCTCGTACGAGGCACGCCCCGAACTGGCCGGTGTCACCGACCTGTTGATCCGACCCGACGGCCACATCGCCTGGGCGGGCCGCAGCACGGACCCGCAGCAGCGCACCGCCGACCTGGCCCACGCCCTCACCGCCTGGGCCGGACCCCGCCAGGACACGCAGCCGTGGTGATCACCGCTCACTAGAGTGGGGGCATGAGTACGCCGACCCGCACGGGGCGGGGCCGCCCGCCCCGCCTCGACCCCACCCGGACGATCGAGACCGCCCTCGCGCTGCTGGACGAGGGCGGTCTCGACGCGCTCACCATGCGGCGTCTCGCCGATGCGGTGGGGGTGCAGGCCGGGGCGCTCTACCGGTACTTCGCCACCAAGGAGGACCTGCTCACCGCGATGGCGGAGCGGATGCTGGAGCAGGTCGTCGCCCCTCCCGCCGCGGAGCACGAGGCCGCGGACTGGGACGCACGGCTCGCGGACCTGGCACGGTCCCTGCGCCGGGCCCTGCTCGCCCACCGCGACGGGGCGCGCGTCTTCGCCGGCACGCACTCCACCGGCCCGAACACCCTCGGCATCGCCGAGTCCGGGATCGGCCTCCTGCGCACGGCCGGTTTCCCCGACGCCGACGCGGCCCGCGCGCTGCTGGCCGTCGTCCACTACACGGTGGGGCACACCCTGGAGGAGCAGGCCGCCCTGGGCCGGGACGGCGAGGCCCCCGCGGACCCGCAGCTCCTGCGCAACGCGGTCACGGCGGCCGGCACCTATCCGCACCTCACGGCCACCCTCCCGACCCTGACCAGCCACGACTTCGCGGCCCACTTCGAGTTCGGGCTCGGCCTGCTCGTCCGGGGCCTCGCGCGCACGTAGCCCGCCGGCGGCGATCGTCGCCGTCCCGTCCGTGTGCGTGCCGGCGTACCGCACGGTACCTTCGGTATACGTGCGTGCGTTCCGCCCACACCGCTGCGGCGTTGCCCGGCCGGGCAGCCGTGGACGTCGGCAGAGGAACGGGATCGTATGGCAAGGCACCGCATCAACGCGGCCGCCGCCGCGACCGCCCTGGCCTGCCTCGCGGCGTTCGGCCCGGCAGGGGGCGCGGCCGCAGCGCCGCCCACCCGCGCCACCGCACCCGGTCCGTCCCCGACCCCGATCGCTCCGACCGCACCGGCACGGTTCGTGCCCGGCCCCTGCCCGAAGACGCCCGAACCGATCGCCGCGCTGGCCAAGGCCCGGTGCGGCTTCCTGGAGGTCCCCGAGAACCGTGCCCGCCCCGCCGGCCGGACGATCCGCCTGGCCGCGGCGGTCGTCCCGGCCGCCTCGGCGAAGCCCGCCCAGGACCCGGTGGTGTTCATGGCGGGCGGACCCGGCGGCGACACCTTCGACGACATCCCCGTCCTGGTCGACGCCGGAGTGAACCAGGACCGGGCGCTGGTCATCATGGCCCAGCGCGGAAACCTCCACGACCAACCCCACCTCGCCTGCCCCGAACTGGACCGCTTCGCCGCCCGGTACGTGGGGCTCGGCCACGACTCGGCGCCGGCGAAACAGCTCCTGCTGGACGCGGTGAAGACGTGCCGGGACCGGTTCGCGGCCGACGGGATCGACCTGAGCGCCTACAACACCACCGAGAACGCAGCCGACTTCGCCGACCTCCGCAAGGCGCTCGGCATCGCACGGTGGAACGTCTACGGGTACTCCTACGGCTCCGACCTCGCCCTCACCTACCTGCGCAACCACCCCGACGGCATCCGCGCGGTGGCGATCGACTCGGTCACGCCCCCGCAGGCCGCGACCCTGCCGTGGACCTGGAGCAGCGCCCAGGAGGGCATCACCACCATCCTCGGGGCGTGTGCGGCCGAGCCGCGCTGCAAGAGCCGCTACCCGGACATCGCCCGTACGCTGACGGAACAGGTGCGCAGACTGGAGGCGGAGCCGCTCACGCTGAACGCCCGGCCGCCGCGCGGCGGAGCCCCGGTCGAGGTGGTCCTCGACGGGGGAGCCGTGCTGAACCTGCTGGTCGCCAACGCCGTCAAGGCCCCCGACGTCCCGGCCGCGATCGACGAGCTGGGCCGCGGACACCCGGAGCGCTTCGCGCGGGCCCGCGCGGCCGACTCGGTCCAGTCCGTCGGCACGACCGCGCACGGCCTGACCGAGTCGGTGGCCTGCAGCGAGTGGGCGCCCGGCCATACGGAGACCGACGTGCTGGACGCGGGGCGCCGCGCCTTCCCCGGCTGGCCGGCCACGGTCCTGGCCCAACCGCCCCAACTCCCCTTCCAGTACGACGTGTGCCGCCTCTGGAACGTTCCCGACCGCGCCGCCACCCAGCGGGTGGCCACCGTCAGCGCGGTGCCCACGCTCCTCGTCTCCGGAACGTTCGACGGCAAGACCGGGGCGAGTTGGGCGAAGGAGGCAGCCCGTACGCTGTCCCGCTCGACCTCCGTGCAGATCCCCGGGATCACCCACTGGGTGGTACCCCAGTCGCCCTGCGCGCAGAAGGTGCTGGCCTCCTTCCTCGCCCGTCCGACCGCACCCGACACCCGCTGCGTGGCCGGCGCCGCACCGAAACCCTTCACGATCGCCCCGGAATGAGCAGGAGGGCCGATGGCACACCACCCTGCGCCCCGTCGCCGCCGCAGGAAGGCCGCGGTGGCCACGGGGGTCCTGATCACGGGTTTGCTCACCACACCGGCCCACGCGCAACACGGCGCCGAGACCGGCGTGGGGGCCGGGGCCGGCCCGAGCCCCGGAGCTCCGATCGGCACGGTGGCCCGGACCGTGGGCGACGCCCGCTTCGAGCCCGGCCCCTGCCCGAAGACGCCCGAGCCGATCGCCGCGCTCGACGACGCCCGCTGCGGAACGCTCACCGTGCCCGAGAACCGCACCCGCCCCCACGGCCGGAAGATCACCCTCGGTGTCGCGATCGTCCCCGCGGCCTCCGCCACCCCGAAACCCGACCCGATCGTGTGGCTCGCCGGCGGCCCCGGCGACGACGCGGTCGGCGAGGCGAAGATGGCGATCGACGGCGGACTGAACCGCGACCGCGACGTCGTCTTCATGTCCCAGCGCGGGACGTACTCGGCCGACCCGGCGCTCACCTGCCCCGACATCGACCGGTTCAACGCCCGCGCCGTCGGCCTCGTCTCCGACGCGCCGTCCACCGAGCGGCTGCACGTCGAGGCGACCCGGGCGTGCCGCGACCGACTCGCGGCCCTCGGAGCCGACCTGAGCGCCTACAACGACACCGAGAGCGCCGCCGACTACACGGACCTCCGCGCCGCACTGGGCGTCAAGGAATGGAACCTGTTCGGCATCTCCTACGGCACCCACCTGGCACTCGTCACCATGCGCCAACACCCCGAGGGGATCCGCTCCGTCGGCATCGACGGCATCCTGCCGCCGTCGAAGGCCGGATCGGCCCTGACCTGGAGCAGCGCCAGACAGGGCTTCGACGGCCTGTTCAAGGCCTGCGCGCAGGACCCGGCGTGCAACCGCCGCTACCCGAACCTGTCGGCCACCTTCGAACGCCTCGTCCGTGACCTCGAAGCCGAACCGGTCACCACCACCGTCAAGGTCCCCGGCAACCCGAAGCCGGTGCAGGTCGTCCTCGACGGGGGAGCCCTGGTGAACTGGCTGACCTCCGCCACCCACGTGGCGCCCGGGGTGCCCCGCTCGCTCGACGAGCTCGCGCACGGCAGACCCCAGCGGATCGCCGAGCAGTGGGCGGGCGGCAAGCTCAGCCCCCAGGCCGTCGGCCGGGTCGCCCACGGCCTCGTCTACGGCGTCTTCTGCAGCGCGTGGACCCCGTACGAGACGCAGGCCCAGGCACTGCGCGGAGGGCAGGACGCCTACCCGTCGTTCCCCCGCTCGGTACAGGCCCAGGCCCCGCAGCTCACCTTCCTCCGCCCGGACTGCGACGCCTGGAACGTCCCCGCGGCCCCGCGCTCGATCCGGGACGCCACCCGCAGCGACATCCCCACCCTGGCCCTGTCGGGCGGCTTCGACGCCCAGACCGGCGCGGCCAACGGACCGTACGTGGCCCGCACGCTGGGCCGCGCGAAGGTCGTCACGGTCCCGTACGAACCCCACGTGGTGTTCGCGACGTCGAAGTGCGCACAGGAGATCACCGTGTCGTTCTTCGACGACCCCGCCGCCCCGAACACCGCATGCCTGAAGACCCTCGAACCCCCCGAGTTCGACACCGCCCCCTGAACGGACCCGGGGCCGGGGTCCGTTCAGGGTCCGGTCAGGGGGGAAGCCTCAGCGCATCAGCGGTGGATGTGGTTCGGCCAGTCCCGGGGGACGCGGTCCGCGGGGCCCGGGGTCGCCTGGTCGGCCGGGTGGTCGGAGGGCGGGGCCAGGTCGGGCCCGGACTCGTACATGGTGCCGGTGTCGTAGTTCCAGAACCACGCCTCGCCCGGTTCGAAGCTCTGCACCAGGGGATGCCCGGTGGACTTCCAGTGGGCGGTGGCGTGCTGGGCCGGCGAGGAGTCACAGCAGCCGACGTGGCCGCACTGGGCGCAGCGCCGCAGGTGGAACCACCAACCGCCCACCGCGTCGCAGTCCCCGCAGCCGGTGCCGCTGGGCGGGACGCTCGGGTCGATGCCGTCGATCTCGGTCATGCGGGCTCCTCGGCGCTCTCGGAATCGGGTTCGGTTTCGGGTTCGGTTTCCGGGGCGGTCAGGGGCAGCAGTACCTGGAAGCGGGTGTCGCCCGGGACGGACTCGACCTGGAGGCTGCCGTGGTGCTTGTTGACGACGATCCGCCAGGAGATGTCGAGGCCGAGACCGGTGCCCTCGCCGACCGGTTTGGTGGTGAAGAAGGGGTCGAAGATGCGGCTGCGGATGTCCTCCGGTACCCCGGGGCCGGTGTCGCGGAACTCCACGAGCAGCCGGTCGCCGTCCCGGGCCGTGCGGACCGTCAGGGTGCCGTCGCCGCCGGTGCTCCCGATGGCGGCCACCGCGTTGTCGATGAGGTTGGTCCACACCTGGTTGAGCTCCGCCGGGTAGGCGGGCACGTCGGGGAGGGAGTGGTCGTAGTCCTTGACCACCTGCACCCGGGGGCCGATCTTTCCGGACAGCATCAGCAGGGTGCTGTCGAGGAGTTCGTGGACGTCGACGTCGCGGTGCGGGGCGCGGTCGAGCTGCGCGTACTGCTTGGCCGCGTCCACCAGGTGGGAGATGCGGGTGGTGGAGTCGTCGATCTCGTCCATCAGCAGCTCGGTCTCGACGGTGTAGTTGAGCCAGCCGATCGCCCCCGGCAGGACGTCCTCGGCCACGGTCGCCGCGACCTGCTCCAGCCAGTCGATGTCCAGCCCGGCCTGGACGAAGGTGGGCGCGACCCGCCAGCCCTCCGTGATGCCGTGGTCGTCGAGCCAGTCGGTGAGCGCGTCCTCCCGGTCGGACGCCTCCAGGGGGCTCAACACCGGTGCCTTGGCGACGCGTTCGGCGGTGCGCTCCTGGATCTCGATGAGCTCGGCGAGGGCCTCCCGGGAGTACGGGCCCTGCGCGATGATCGCCAGCTTGTGCCGCATCTTGCCGACCCGCTCGCGCAGCGCCGCCGTGGCCCGGACGGCGGCCGCGGCCGGATTGTTGAGCTCGTGGGTGAGTCCGGCGGACAGGGAGCCCAGCGCCAGCAGGCGTTCGCGCTGCCCGACGGCCCGCTGGGTGTTCTTGGAACCGAAGAAGAGCCCCTCCAGCAGGTGCGCCGCCATCGGGAACCACTCCCGCATGACGTCCGCGAACGACTGCGCGGGCAGTACGAAGAACCGGGTGGACTCGGTCACCCGCATCGAGTTGGTGTACGCCTGCGGCACCCCGTCGCCCAGGTACGCCTGCATGGCGCCCGCGTACACGCCGCGCTGCGAGGTGCGGCTGACCTCCACGTCGTCGCCGCCGACCCGGCGGTACAGCACGACGGTGCCCTCGATCATCACGTAGAAGCAGGTGGCCGGATCGCCCTCGGTGTACACCGGACCCGGGCCGAACCGCTCCACCCGCCCCTCGGCGCACAGCCGTCCGAGCTGCTCCGCGGAGAGCTTCTCGAACAGGAACAGCGATCCGATCTCGTGCGGATCGCAGGGCATGACCTGCGTGCTCATGACGGCCTGCTCATGACTGCTCCAGGTAGCGGTGGACGAGCATCACGGCCATGGCCCCCTCGCCCACGGCGGACGCGACGCGCTTCGCGGACCGGGCGCGCGCGTCTCCCGCCACGAACACGCCGGGAACGCTGGTCTCCAGGTGGTAGGGCGGCCGGTCCAGCTCCCATTCGGCCGGCGGGCGCCCGTCCGGGGTGAGGTCCGGGCCCGCCAGGATGAAGCCGTCCCCGTCGCGCAGCACCGTCCCCTCCAGCCAGTCGGTGAGCGGGGCCGCGCCGATGAACACGAACATCCACTGGGCGTCGACGACCTCGGTGGCGCCGGTCCCGGCGTCCTGCAGGGTCAGCCGTTCCAGGTGCTCCTCGCCGTGCGCCGCCTCCACGACGGTCCTGGGGCGGACGGTGATGTTGTGCGCGTCCTCGATCTGCTGGATCAGGTAGTACGACATCGACGCCGTCAGGGACTGCCCGCGCACGAGCAGCGTCACGGACTTCGCGCCCCGCGCCAGGTACACCGCGGCCTGCCCGGCGGAGTTCGCGCCGCCGACGACGTACACGTCCTGGCCCTCGCAGGACGCCGCCTCGGTGAGGGAGGAGCCGTAGTACACCCCGCGGCCGGTGAGGTCCTCGCAGCCCGGCGCCCCGAGCTGCCGGTACGAGACGCCGGTCGCCAGGATCACGCTGTGCGCGGCGACCGCCGAGCCGTCGGAGAACCGTACGACGCGCGCCGCCCCGTTGACCTCCAGTCCCGTGACCTCGCGCGCCGTCAGTATCTCGGCGCCGAAGCGGCCGGCCTGGCGGCGGGCGCGGTCGGTGAGCTGTGCACCGGACACGCCGTCCGGGAAGCCGAGGTAGTTCTCGATGCGTGAGCTCTGGCCGGCCTGCCCGCCGGTCGCCGACCGCTCGACCAGCACGGTCCGCAGCCCCTCGGAGGCCCCGTACACCGCCGCACCGAGCCCGGCCGGGCCGCCGCCGATGACGACGAGGTCGTAGAACTCGGCGGCCGGCGTGGTCGCGAGCCCCACGCGGGCGGCCAGCTCGGGCGCCTCCGGCTCGACCAGCACCGTCCCGTCCGGCGCGATCACCACGGGCAGCCGGCGACCGTCGCTCCCGGCCGCCTCCAGCAGCCGCTGCCCCTCGGGCTCGTCGGACGAGTACCAGCGGTACGGGACCTGGTTGCGGGCCAGGAAGTCGCGCACCCGCGAGGAGGGCGCCGACCAGCGGTGCCCCACCACCTTCGTCGCGGGTACCGGCCGGTAGTCGCTGGAGCGCCAGACGGCGAGGAGCTCGTCCAGCACGGGGTAGAGCTTCTCCTCCGGCGGATCCCACGGCTTGAGCAGGTAGTGGTCGAGGTCGACGACGTTGATCGCGTCGATGGCCGCGTTGGTGTCGGCGTACGCCGTCAGCAGCACGCGCCGCGCCCCCGGGTACACGCCGAGCGCCTGCTCCAGGAACTCGATGCCGTTCATCTGCGGCATCCGGTAGTCGGCCAGGATCACGGCCACCAGGTCGCCCCGCAGCTTCAGCTCGCGCAGCGCCTCCAGCGCGGACTCACCGGACTCGGCGCGCACGATCCGGTACCCGCCGCCATAGCGTCGCCGCAGGTCACGGGCGATGGCACGGGAGACCCCCGGGTCGTCGTCCACCGTCAGGATGACGGTCCGGGCCGCGTCGGTGGCCTGTGCCATGCTCCTCCGCCCTGCGAGCTCGGGACGGCCGACGTGACGACCAGCCCGCGCCGGCTCCCGCCCATCGTATGCGGGTTCCCGCGCCCCCGCTCCGGCACACGAAGCCCCGCACCCCCTCCGTGACCGCACGCTCACACCGGAGCACGCCCCGGGACCGGGCAGCGGGCGGGTCGGTCCCGGGAGTGAGTGCGCTGCGGGGACAGTTGCCGTGCGCGGAGGGGACTTCGGGGGGTCCGGGGCGCTCGTAGGTTCGGGGTGTGGCGAGCCGCGGGAACGCGGAAGGCGCCTGATCCCGACCTTTGAGAGGACCCCCCATGTTCGACATCACCCAGGTACAGGCCGCGCCGAGCGCGGACCTGCTCACGGCCGACAACTCGGCCATGCTCTTCGTGGACCACCAGCCGCAGATGTTCTTCGGCACCGGCAGCGGCGACCGCGCCGCGATCATCAACAGCACGGTCGGGCTCGCCAAGGCCGCCCGCGCCTTCGACGTGCCGGTCGTCCTGACCACCGTCGCCGCCGAGTCGTTCTCCGGGCCGCTGCTGCCGCAGCTCGCCGACGTGTTCCCCGGGCACGAGGTCATCGACCGTACGACGATGAACGCCTGGGAGGACGAGGCGCTCGTGGCGGCGGTCAAGGCGACCGGCCGCAAGAAGATCATCCTGTCCGGTCTGTGGACCGAGGTGTGCCTGGTCCTGCCGGCGCTGTCCGCGCTGGAGCAGGGCTACGAGGTCTACGTGGTCGCCGACGCCTCGGGCGGCGTCAGCCCCGCCGCCCACGAGCACGCCCTCCAGCGGATGCTGGCCGCCGGGGCCGTGCCGGTGACCTGGGTGCAGGTGCTGCTGGAGCTCCAGCGCGACTGGGCCCGCCAGGAGACGTACGGCGCCGTCATGGAGATCGTCAAGGAGCACGCGGGCGCCTACGGCCTCGGCGTCGTCTACGCGCAGGCCGTCATCGGCGAGCACGCGGCCGGCTGATCCGCGTGGACACCGGCATTCTCCTCCTGCGGTTGCTGGTGGGCCTGCTCGTCGCGGGCCACGGGGTGCAGAAGGTCAGCCGGCACCTCGGCGGGGAGGGACTCGACGGCGGCACACGGGAGTTCCGCCGTGACGGGTTCCGCGGAGGCGCCCTGACCGCCCTCGCGGCGGGCGGCGGGCAGATCGGGTCCGGCCTGTTCCTGGCCGCCGGACTCCTGACCCCGCTCGCCGCGACGGGCGTCATCGGGGTCATGACCGTCGCCCTCACGGTGAAGTGGCACAACGGGCTGTGGGTGCAGCACGACGGCTACGAATACCCCCTGGTCCTGATCGGCACCGCCGCGGCCCTGGCCGCCACCGGCCCCGGAGCCCGGTCCCTCGACGCGGCCCTCGGCCTCACCCCGTACCCCCTGTGGTGGACGGTGCTCGTGCTCGCGGCCGGCACCGGCAGCGGCCTGCTCACCCGGCTCGTGCTCCACCGCCGCCCCGCGCCCGGCGACTGACCAACAGACCGGCCCGGCCGCGCGCGTACACCCCCTTTGCCCGCGCGGCCGGGCCCCCGTCACCCGTCCCGTCTCAGGAGTACTCCATGGGAACCACCACCGACGCACCACCCGCACACGGCGGCGGCCAGCCGCTGCTGCACCAGAAGGGCGGGGAGATCCAGGCCTTCGGCACCCTCAAGCAGCTGCCCATCGGCCTCGGCCACGACACCCGCACGTACGCCTGCCAGCGACTGAACCAGGTGCTCGCCGACACGCAGATCCTGTACGCCCTCTACAAGAAGCACCACTGGCTCGTGCGCGGAGCCACCTTCCACTCGCTCCACCTCATGCTCGACGCGCACGCGGAGGCCCAACTGTCCCTCGTGGACGCCCTGGCCGAGCGCGTCCAGAGCCTCGGCGGCGTCGCCGTCGGCGATCCGCGCCACGTCGCCGAGCTGACGACGATCCCGCGGCCGCCGGACGGCGTCGAGAAGGTGCCCGTCATGCTGTCGCGGCTCCTCGACGCGCACGAGCGGATCCTGGTCGACGCCCGGGACGCCGCCGCCCGGCTCTCGGCCGAGGGCGACGAGGGCAGCAATGACCTCCTCGTCTCCCAGGTCGTCCGCACCGGCGAGGCCCAGGTGTGGTTCCTGGCCGAACACCTCGTCGACACCCCCCTCGTGCGCGCCTGACCCCCCGGCCCCGTACACCACTTCCGCAGATCCACATCCGTCCCCGACACAGGGAGCACACCATGCCGTTCGTCAACGTCGCCCAGGGCGACTCCGCCCCCGTCGAGCTCTACTACGAGGACCACGGCATCGGACAGCCCGTGGTGCTGATCCACGGCTGGCCGCTGAACGGGGCCTCCTGGGAGAAGCAGACCGCCGCACTGCTCGCCGCCGGCCACCGGGTGATCACGTACGACCGCCGCGGCTTCGGCCGCTCCGACCAGCCCGCCGACGGCTACGACTACGACACCTTCGCCTCCGACCTGAACCAGCTGCTCACGGCCCTGGACCTGCGCGACGCCGTGCTGGTCGGCTTCTCCATGGGCACGGGCGAAGTGACCCGCTACCTCGGGACCCACGGATCCGGGCGTATCGCCAAGGCCGTCATGATCGGCGTCGTCCCGCCCTTCCTGCTCAGGACCGACGACAACCCCGGCGGCGTCGACGGGGACGTCTTCAAGGGCATCGAGGAGGCCATCCGCGCCGACCGGTTCGCGTTCATGACGGACTTCTTCGCCGACTTCTACAACGTCGACGTGCTCGGCGGCGAACGCATCAGCGAGCAGGCGGTGCAGGTCAGTTGGAACGTCGCCGTCGGCGCCTCCGCCAAGGGCACCCTCGACTGCGTCCAGGCCTGGCTCACGGACTTCCGCGCGGACCTGCCGCGCATCGACGTCCCCACGCTGATCATCCACGGCGACGCCGACCGCACCCTGCCCGTCACGGCCACCGCGATCCCGCTGGCCGAGCGCATCGCGGGTGCCGAGCTGCGGATCGTCCCGGGCGCCCCGCACGGCCTGCTCTGGACCCACGCCGCCGAGGTCAACGCCGAACTGCTCGCCTTCCTGGGCTGAGCCCGGCGCCCCGGCGCCCGGCGTTCCCGTACCACGACCACACCGTCCCCTCACAGGAGAACCCTCCATGCCGAACCAGCCCGTCCTCGAAGCCGCCGCCCAGGCCTTCGCCGACGCCACCGCCCAGCCCCCGTTCCTGTACGAGATCCCCGTCGCGGAGGGCCGCAAGGCCGTGGACGGCGTGCAGAGCGGTGACGAGGCGCCGCTGCCCGCCGTCGACGAGGAGTGGCTCACCGTCCACGGTGGCGCCGCCGGGGACGTCCGCGTCCGGATCGTCCGCCCCGCCGGCGCCACCGGAACCCTTCCCGTCGTCCTCTACGTCCACGGCGCCGGCTGGGTCTTCGGCAACGCCCACACCCACGACCGGCTGGTCCGGGAACTCGCGGTCGGGGCCGGGGCGGCCGTGGTCTTCCCCGAGTACGACCTCTCGCCCGAGGCCCGCTTCCCCGTCGCCATCGAGCAGAACTACGGCGTCGCCCAGTGGATCGCCCGCGAGGGACGGCACAAGGAGCTCGACGGCACCCGGATCGCCGTCGCCGGCGACTCGGTCGGCGGGAACATGACGGCCGCCCTCACGCTCCTGGCCAAGGAGCGCGGCGACGTCCGCTTCCTGCACCAGGTCCTCTTCTACCCGGTCACCGACGCCGCCTTCGACACCGACTCGTACGAGCAGTTCGCCACCGGCTACTTCCTGCGCCGCGACGCCATGCGCTGGTTCTGGGACCAGTACACGACCGACGGGGCCGAGCGCGCCTCGATCACCGCCTCCCCGCTGCGGGCCTCCCTCGACCAGCTCACCGGACTGCCGCCCGCGCTGGTCATCACCGCCGAGGCCGACGTCCTGCGCGACGAGGGCGAGGCGTACGCCGCCGGGCTCCGGGCCGCCGGGGTCCCCGTCACCGCCCTGCGCGTGCTCGGGACCATCCACGACTTCGTCATGCTGAACGCGCTGCGCGAGACGCGGGCCGCGGACCTCGCCATCGGCCTGGCGGCCGACACCCTGCGCAAGGCCCTGTCATGACCCGGACCCCGAGCATGCCCGTGGCCGGGGTCCTCCCCGACCGGCAGCCGGACGGGCCGGCGGCGGACCTCCTCGTCCGCAACGCCAAGGTGTTCACCGGCGACCCCGACCGGCCCGCCGCCCGCGCCGTCGCGATCCGCGACGGCCGGGTGGTGGCCCTGGGCGACGACCACGACCTCGCCCGCCTCGTGGGCCCGGCGACCAGGGTCGTCGACGCCCTCGGCCGGCGGGTGGTACCCGGCCTGAACGACTCCCACCTGCACGTCATCCGGGGCGGCCTCAACTACGTCCTGGAGCTGCGCTGGGACGGCGTGCGCAGCCTCCGCCACGCCCTGGCCATGCTGCGCGAACAGGCCGGCCGCACTCCCAAGGGGCAGTGGATCCGCGTCGTCGGCGGCTGGACGGCCGAGCAGTTCGCCGAGCGCCGGATGCCGACCGCGGCCGAGTTGAACGCCGCCGCGCCCGACACCCCCGTGTTCGTCCTGCACCTCTACCAGTCGGCGATCCTCAACCGGGCCGCGGTCCGCGCGGCCGGCTTCACCCGCGACACCCCCGACCCGCGCGGCGGCCAGATCGTACGGGGCCGGGACGGCGAGCCGACCGGCATCCTGCTGGCGGCCCCGAGCGCCCTCATCCTCTACTCCACCCTCGCCAAGGCCCCGGCCCTGGACGAGGACGACAAGCGGACCTCGACGCGCCACTTCCTGCGCGAGCTCAACCGCTTCGGGCTGACCTCGGCGGTCGACGCCGCCGGCGGCTTCCAGAGCTTCCCCGAGCACTACGCGACGGTCGTCGACCTGGCCCGGTCGGGCGAGCTGTCGCTGCGCATCGCCTACCACCTGTTCCCCCAGACCGCGGGGCAGGAGCTCGACGACCTCCAGCGCTGGACGGAGACGGTCAAGCCCGGCGACGGGGACGAGTGGCTGCGGTTGAACGGCGCGGGCGAGAACCTGACCTGGGCCGCCGCCGACTTCGAGAACTTCTCCGAGCCCCGCCCCGAACTCGCCCCCGGCTACGAGGCGGAGTTCGAGCAGGCGGTCCGGCTGCTGATGGAGAACGGCTGGGGCTTCCGCCTGCACGCGACCTACGACGAAACCATCCGCCGCGACCTGGCCGTCTTCGAGAAGCTCGCGGCCGAAGGCCTCTTCCCCGGCGGCAACCGCTGGCTCTTCGACCACGCCGAGACCGTCTCGGCCGAGAGCCTGGACCGGATCGCGGCCCTCGGCGGCGCCCTGTCCGTCCAGAACCGGATGTCCTTCCAGGGCACCGCCTTCCTCGACCGCTACGGCGCCGAGGCCGCCTCGCACGCCCCGCCGGTCCGGGCCATGCTCGACCGGGGCCTGACCGTCGCCGCCGGAACCGACGCCACGCGCGTGTCCTCGTACAACCCCTGGGTCGCGCTGCACTGGCTGGTGACCGGCCGCACCGTCGGCGGCACGGCGCTGAGCCCGGCCGGGCAGCCGCTCGACCGGGAGACCGCCCTCGGCCTCTACACCCGCGGCGGCGCACGGCTCACCGGCGAGCAGGACGTCAAGGGCGTCCTGCGGGAGGGCTACTACGGCGACCTCGCGATCCTGTCCGAGGACTACTTCACGGTGCCCGAGAGCGCCCTCCCCGACATCGAGTCCGTCCTCACGGTCGTCGGCGGCCGCATCGTCTACGCCGGCGCCGAGTACGACGGCCTGGACGAACCCCTGCCGCCGGTCAGTCCCCGGTGGTCGCCGGTGGCCCGCTTCGGCGGCTACCCGTCCCGGGGCACGCTCCAGGCCCTGCGCATGGCCGAAGTCGTCGCCGAGTCCGAGGAACAGCGCGCCTGGCGCGCCGCACGCGGCTCCGCGGCGCAGCCGCCCCAGCCCTTCGTCGACCCCTGCTTCGCGCACTGACGCGCACCGACCCCAGGAAGACCTGAGATGAGCACCACCCCCGCCACCCCCGACACCGGCGGCGACCGCCCCGAAGACGGCGACCACGGCGACCTCGGCGACCACGGCCCGGCGGCACCGCCCGGGCGCCGCTTCGAGCCGGACCTCCGGTCGATGACCCGCATCAACCTCCGCCCCATCGCTTCCCCGATGCCGCTCGGCTTCTTCACGGTCGCGATCGCCTCGGTGATGACGGCCTGCCTCCAGCTCGGGATCCTCGACGCCGCCGACCGCCGGGCCGTCGCCCTGTGCGTGCTGCCCGCCTTCGCCCTGCAACTCCTCGTCAGCGTCCTGGCCTTCCTGGCCCGGGACGTGATCGCGGCCACGCTCATGGGGACCTTCGCCGGAAGCTGGCTGGCGTACGCGCTCGTCATGGGCACCGGCGCGGCCGGCGGCCTGAAGGTGCTGGGCGTGTTCAACCTGGCGTTCCTGTGCTTCGGGGCGCTGATGGCCGCCGTGACCCGGCCCAAGCGCGCGCTCTGGGTCGTCCTCGTGGTCTCCCTGCCCCGCTGGGCGGCCACCGGGCTGTCGGGGCTGACCGGCGCCGAACGGCTCACGTACGCCTCCGGGGCCCTCGGGCTCCTGGTGGCGCTTGCCGCGACCTACGCGGCGTACGCCCTCATGTTGGAGGACATGCGCAGCGAGGAGGTGCTGCCCATCGGGCGCAGCGGCCCCGCCCGCACCGCGGTCGAGGGCGACCTCTCCGTACAGCTGCGCAACGTGGAACGGCAGGCGGGCGTGCGCCGCACCCTGTAGCCCCCGGTCCCCGGCGAAGACACCCCATCACCCCTCACCGAGAAAGCGACTCCTGTGCAATTCGGCATCTTCACGGTGGGCGACGTCACGCCCGATCCGACCTCGGGCCGGGCACCCACCGAACACGAACGGATCAAGGCGATGGTGACCATCGCGCTCAAGGCGGAGGAGGTGGGGCTGGACGTCTTCGCGACGGGTGAACACCACAACCCGCCGTTCGTGCCCTCCTCGCCGACCACGATGCTCGGGTACGTCGCCGCGCGCACCGAGCGCCTGATCCTCTCCACCTCCACCACGCTGATCACCACCAACGACCCGGTGAAGATCGCCGAGGACTACGCCATGCTCCAGCACCTGGCCGACGGGCGCGTCGACCTGATGCTGGGGCGCGGCAACACCGGCCCCGTCTACCCGTGGTTCGGCCAGGACATCCGCGACGGCATCCCGCTCGCGATCGAGAACTACGCGCTCCTGCAACGGCTGTGGCGCGAGGACGTGGTCGACTGGGAGGGGCGCTTCCGGACCCCGCTGCAGGGCTTCACGTCGACGCCGCGCCCGCTGGACGGCGTCGCACCGTTCGTGTGGCACGGCTCGATCCGCAGCCCGGAGATCGCCGAGCAGGCCGCGTACTACAGCGACGGCTTCTTCGCGAACAACATCTTCTGGCCCAAGGACCACTTCCGGAGGCTGATCGACCTGTACCGCCGGCGCTTCGCCCACCACGGCCACGGCACCCCCGAGCAGGCGGTGGTCGGCCTCGGCGGCCAGGTGTTCATGCGGCGCAACTCCCAGGACGCCGTACGGGAGTTCCGTCCCCACTTCGACAACGCTCCCGTCTACGGGCACGGCCCCTCGCTGGAGGAGTTCACCGAGCAGACCCCGCTCACCGTCGGCAGCCCGCAGGAGGTCATCGAGAAGACCCTGACGTTCCGCGAGGGTTTTGGGGACTACCAGCGTCAGCTGTTCCTGATGGACCACGCCGGCCTGCCGCTGAAGACCGTCCTGGAGCAACTGGACCTGCTCGGCGAGGAGGTGGTCCCCGTGCTGCGCAAGGAGTTCGCGGTCGGCCGGTCCGCCGAGGCTCCGGCCGGGCCGACCCACGAGGCCCTCGTCGCCCGCCGCGGCGGGGAGCAGCGGTGAATCCGGTGCGGCTGGCGGTCGTCACGGCCGGGCTGAGCGTGCCCTCGTCCACCCGGCTGCTCGCCGATCGGCTCACCGAATCGGTCCGGCGGCGACTGGCGGACGCGGAACGGGCGGTCGAGGCGGACGTCCTGGAACTGCGGCAGCTGGCCGTCGACATCGCCAAGCACCACGTCACCGGCTTTCCGGCGCCCGCCGTGCGGGAGGCGCTCGAAGCCGTGACCCGGGCGGACGGACTGATCGCCGTCACACCGGTCTTCAGCGCCTCGTACAGCGGCCTGTTCAAGTCCTTCGTGGACGTGATCGACCGCGACGCACTCGTCGGCAAGCCGGTGCTCGTCGCCGCCACCGGCGGCACCGCACGACACTCCCTCGCCCTGGAGTACGCGATGCGGCCGCTCTTCGCCCATCTGCGGGCCGTCGTGGCACCGACCGCCGTGTTCGCGGCCCCGGAGGACTGGGGCTCGGCCGGGGACACCCGGACCGCCGCGCTCGCCGGGCGCGTCGACCGGGCGGCTGCCGAGCTGGCCGAGCTGTTGGTCCGGCACCAGCAAGCCGCAGAACCGGACGGGGACGACGAGGTGGTGCCCTTCGAGGAACAGCTGGCCGCCCTGCACGGCACACCGTAAGGGCCGATCCCGCCGATCCCACGGCTCTCCAGGCCACCCCGGGGGGGGGGGGGGGGGGGGGGGGGGGGGGGGGGGGGGGGGGGGGGGGGGGGGGGGGGGGGGGGGGGGGGGGGGGGGGGGGGGGGGGGG